>CATMOC010000273.1 GCA_950071955.1 uncultured Mesorhizobium sp.
GGCTTCCAGGAGGCCGTTGCCCAGCGGCTCGGGGCGGGAGGCGACGGCAAAGCAGTCGGATGCCGCGACATACGCGCCGGGGTTCGGCTGCCAGCCGGCGAATCGCACCCGCTCCGCCATGCCGAGGTCGTCGGCCAGCTTGCGGAGATTGCCTTCTTCCTCGCCGTTGCCGACCAGCCAGAGATAGGCGTCGGGAACCTTCGCGACCGCGCGCAGGACGACGTCGAAACCCTTTCGCGGCACGAACCGCCCGGCGGCCGACACCACGAAAGCGTCCTGAGGCGTGTCGAGTTCGGCGCGCGCGATGGGGGCCGCCGGCACGGACTCGGTGAAGTTCGAGATGACCCGCATGTCTCGCTGCCAGCCCATGTCCCGCACGTGCTTGGCGATTCCGGGCGTGTTGCACACGACGACGTCGACGTTGCGGAACTTCTTCAGCGTCGTCGGATAGTCGCCCAGCCGCGTCAGCCGCAATGGGCCCTCGACGTTGGGCACCAGCTTCGCCCCCTTCGGCATCCAGCCGAGAATGGCGTCGGGTTTCCACGATCGCGCCATGGCGGCCATTCGGAGCGGCAGCAGGATGCGGTCCAGCGACGCGGTGCGGAAATGGCTCTCGATGATCTCCACCGACGGGTCGATCTTCTGCTTCCAGTTCCGCCCGGGCCTTATCACGATGCGCTGCTCCACGCCGCGTTCGGCGAGCCCGTTCAGGAGATGCACGAAGAAGCGCTCGGCGCCGCCGTCCTTGCCGAAGTGGAAATGCATGACTCTCATTGTGCGTCGCTCCGCGTGTCCGCCGCGCCTTCCGCGGGCTCGCTGGCTCGCGCAACCTTCAGCGCGTTGCGCTGGTAGATCTTCGATTCCGTCAGGAAGGAGTAGACGGCACCCGTCATCGCCTCGATGAAGCCCGGGAAGCCGCAGCGCCACAGGCCATTGCGCAGGTAGAGCCGCAGGAAATAGAGCGGCGGATTGAAGACCATCTTCAGCTTGCGCGGCCCCCGGCCGGCTTCGACGATCTGATCCGCCTTCAGCGACGAGTACTTGTTTTCCTTGAGGATCTGCTCGTCCATCGGCAGGGGCCGGAAGTGCAGCAGGCTGCCTTTCTCGGACGGACTGACCTCTCCGTCGGGCACGATTCCCTCGTGCACGCGCTGCGCAAGATCGTATCGCCCCCGGCCGTTGCGGATCAGCCTCAGGTTCTTGCGCTCGCGCACCCTCTGCGGCGTGAAGCCGTAGCCGATCAGGTAGGGCCGACGCGCGACCTTCCAGCCGACGACCGATGCGGGGGCTTCCAGGAGGGTCGGGAGAGCCTTTCGCAGGGCGTCGTCGAGACGCTCGTCGGCATCGATGTTGAGGCACCACGGCTCGCGGCATTGCTCCAGCGCGAACTGCTTCTGGCCCGCATAGCCGCGCCAGGATTCGCGGAAGAGCCGGATCGGAAAACCCCGTTCGATGAACGTCTCGATCAGCGCCAGCGTCCCGTCCGTGGAGCCCGAATCGACAATCACGATCTCCGCGCACAGGTCCAGGCTCTCGATGCAACGCCCGAGATAAGCCTCCTCGTTCTGGCAGATGATGAATGCGGAGAGGGGGAGTCTGTCTGGCATCGTCAGCTTCGGCGGTCGACCCGCGCCTTGTGGGGCTTACCGTGTCTGTTATATGACGCCGGCCTCGTCCGCGCTCCCGCGCGAGCGCATCGCGGACCCCTTGAGCAGAAAAGGCGTTCGCAGGCAAGCTTCAACGGCCGGGCGGAACCGCCCGCACACAGATGGTCAGCGCATTGGGAAACCCGTTCCGCAACGTGAAGCTCCACTGGCGCAGGCTATTGAACCGGCGCGTGCTCGAACTGGACGGGATCAAGGTCTCGACCGATGCCGCCGGACTGCCGCGTTCGGTCCGCTCCGCGCTGTTCAAGGAAACCTACGAGATCCACGAGCGGCGGCTGGTCCGGCGCATCGTGCGGCCGGGCGACCGGGTGCTCGAGATCGGCGCCGGCATCGGCGTCGTCGCGTCCCTCGCCGCCCGTCTCTGCGGCCCGGGCAACCTCGTCTCCTATGAAGCCAATTCGAAGCTGGAACCCATCATCCGCGGCAACTTCGCGCTCAACGGCGTCGAGCCGCGTCTGGTGATGCGCGCCGTCAACCTCGACGGCCGGCCGGTGACGTTCAATCGCGACGACAACATCGTCTCCTCGTCGCTGGCAAAACGCGACAGGTCCTCCGAGGCGATCGAGGTCGCCGCCGATGCCTTCGACGACATCGTGAGGGACCACCGGCCAAGCATCGTCATCATGGACGTGGAAGGCATCGAGACGGACCTCCTGTCGCAGGGAATCCTCGACGGCGTCGCCCACATCGTCGTGGAGATACATCCCCAGGTGACCGGGCAGGAGGCGATCGATACCATGCTGGCGCGTCTCGAAGACCTAGGTTTTGAAATCGCCGAGAAGGCCCACAAGACGCTTCATCTGGTGCGCGAAACCCGGGCGCTTCTGACTTAGTCGATCATCGGCCGGAGGAGGGACCAGCGCTCGCCTGGATATCCACAAGCCCCTCGTCCTTGACCTGCCGGATGGTCAGCGCGGTGCGCACGGTGTCGACGTTGGGGGCGGAGGTCAGTTGCTCGATGACGAAGGTCTGGAACGTCGTCAGGTCGGTCGCCACGCAGTGCAGCAGGAAATCGGACTCTCCCGAGACCATCCATGCCCGGCGCACGATCGGCCAGGCGCGGGTCAGTTCGGAGAAAGATTTCAGTTCCGCGTCCGACTGGTGGTGCAGCCCGACCAGGCAGAATGCCACCAGGTCGTAGCCGAGCGCCGGGGCGTTGAGGAGGGCGCGGTAGCCGCGGATGACGCCGGACTCTTCCAGCCGCTTGACCCGCCTCAGACAGGGCGGAGCCGAGATGCCGACGCGCCTGGACAGTTCGACGTTGGTCATGCGCCCGTCATTCTGCAACTCGCGCAAGATCTTCCAGTCGGTTGCGTCCAGATCGGCCTTGATGGGCATGTCGGAGTGCTCGGGCGTTGGATGGCGAAAGAATCTGTCGCGCCCGCAGACATACGTCAAAGGTCGGGTCGAGCCAAGCACGACGCTCCCCGCGTACGGCTTCCCGGCCGTCTCCTGTGAGAAAGCGGCCTGCGCACTTGCACAAGGGTGGATGGGAACCTTAGATCAGCGAGAGAAAACATCCCTCGTCGTCCGCCGGGCGCCGGGGCTTTTGCCTTTTGTGCAGAGGAACGGCCATGACCAAGAAGCACGCACCCGTCATCATCGTCGGTTCGGGGCCTGCCGGCTACACCGCCGCGATCTACGCGGCACGCGCCATGCTCCGGCCGATGCTGATTGCCGGCATGCAACAGGGCGGGCAGCTGATGATCACGACCGACGTGGAAAACTATCCCGGCTTCGCCGACCCGATCCAGGGGCCGTGGCTGATGGAGCAGATGATGAAACAGGCTGAACACGTCGGCACCGACATGGTCAGCGACATCATCGTCGAGGCAGACATCGCCAGCAGGCCGTTCCGGCTGAAGGGCGATTCCGGCACCGAATACACCTGCGACGCGCTCATCATCGCGACCGGCGCGCAGGCGAAGTGGCTGGGCATCGACAGCGAGGAGACCTTCAAGGGCTTCGGCGTGTCGGCCTGTGCCACCTGCGACGGCTTCTTCTACCGCGGCAAGGACGTGGTGGTCATCGGCGGCGGCAATTCCGCCGTCGAGGAGGCGCTCTATCTCTCCAACCTCGCCAGATCGGTCACAGTCATCCACCGGCGCGACGAATTCCGCGCGGAGCGGATCCTTCAGGACCGGCTGTTCAAGAAGGACAACATCAAGGTGCTGTGGGATACGGTGATCGAGGAGATCGTCGGCGAACCGGCCAAGCCACCCATGCCGCCGTCCGTCAACGGCATCCGGCTGCGCAACAAGAATACCGGCGAGATCAGCGACCTGTCGATCGACGGCGTGTTCGTAGCGATCGGGCATGCGCCGGCGGTCGAACTCTTTGCCGGCAAGCTGAAGCAGAAGCCGAACGGCTATCTCTGGACAGCGCCCGATTCCACCCGCACCGACGTCCCCGGCGTCTTCGCAGCGGGCGACGTGACGGACGACATCTACCGCCAGGCGGTGACGGCGGCCGGCATGGGCTGCATGGCGGCGCTGGAGGCCGAGAAATACCTGGCCGAGATGGAGACGCATCGCGAAGCGGCCGAATGAGCCGGCCGCAGCACTCCGGGGGAGGGGGACACATGCCGTTCGACTGGGACAAGCTGCGTGTGTTCCACGCGGCAGCCGAGGCAGGGTCCTTCACTCATGCCGCGGAGCGGCTCAATCTCTCGCAGTCGGCCATCTCGCGCCAGGTAAGTGCGCTGGAGCACGACATCGGCGTTCCGCTATTCCACCGCCACGCGCGCGGCCTGGTTTTGACCGAACAGGGCGAACTGCTCTACCGCACCGCCCACGACGTGCTGGTCAAGCTTGACAGCGTGCGCGCCCGGCTGCTCGAGACGACGGAGAAGCCGACGGGCGTCCTGCGTGTCACCACCACCGTCGGGCTCGGCGCGGGCTGGCTCACCCAGCGCGTCCAGGAGTTCCTGGAGCTCTATCCGGACGTGCAGGTCCAGCTGCTGCTCGCAAACGAGGAACTCGACCTCACGATGCGGCAGGCCGATTGCGCCATCCGCCTGCGCCAGCCGCAGCAGCCGGACCTGATCCAGCGGCGGCTGTTCACGGTGCATCTGCACGTGTTCGCCGCCCCGGCCTACATCAACCGCTACGGCAAGCCGAATTCGGTCGAGGAACTGGACCGCCACAGGCTGGTGACGTTCGGTGAGCCGGTTCCCGCCTTCCTGAAGGACCTCAACACGCTACAGACCTTCGGCATGCCGGAAGGGGCGAGGCGGCCCGCCGTGCTGCAAATCAACGACCTGATGTCGATCCGGCGATCGGTTAAGGCCGGAGCCGGCATCGCCATGCTGCCGGACTACATGGCAGACAAGGATGCCGGTCTCGTACAGCTCCTGCCGGAGATGGAGGTACCCTCCTTCGACACATACTTCGCCTACCCCGAGGCGATGAAGAACCAGGCGAAGCTCAAGGCGTTCCGCGACTTCCTGTTCTCCAAGGCGCGCAGCTGGTCCTATTGAGCCGCGTCCCGAATGGATGCATCAAAATGCGGCAGAATGCTGCGATGCACCATGAAGATGCAGTTGCTTCATTAATGCATAGGTGAAATGCAAATCAGTTGCTTGCCGAATCGGCAGAGCGGGCTCATATACGCATCATCTTGCTGGCGCATTCTCCTCCCATTGGCGTCGGCAAGTGTTCCCCTCTGGAGGTTTTACCGCTTTTGCGGCACTTCCATGCCTTGGCCGGTTCCTCTGGATCCGGCCATTTTTTTATCCGGAAACTGAAGATCCTCGTCCTGGGCGTTACATGAAGAGCGCTTCGCCTTCCATGCCCTGATAGAGCCCGGCCACCTGTTCGCCGTAGCCATTGAAGAGCAGCGTAGGCACGGTCTCTCCCGTGTGCAGGATTCGCTCCTGGGCCTGGCTCCAGCGGGGATGCGGCACCTCCGGGTTCACGTTGGCCCAGAAGCCGTATTCCGTCGGCGCGATCTGTTCCCAGAAGCTGACGGGCCGCTTCTCGACGAAGGAAATCTTCACAACCGACTTGATGGACTTGAAGCCGTATTTCCACGGCAGGGCGAG
>CATMOC010000274.1 GCA_950071955.1 uncultured Mesorhizobium sp.
GCGATCGCTGTTCTCGCGACCCCCCGCCTCTGGCCGAGATGGCGCCGGGTCACCGCGCAGCCTGCTGGTATCCGGTGGAGGCGGAGCAATGACGGTGCTGCTGGACGTCAAAAACATATCCAAGCGCTTCACCGTCCCGCGCGGCATGAGCGGCCGACCGGCGACGGTGCATGCGGTGGACGATGTCTCGTTCGCGATCGCACCGGGCGAGACTTTGGGCTTGGTAGGCGAGAGCGGCTGCGGCAAGTCGACCGTCGGCAAGATGATCGTCAGGCTTCTCGAGCCTGACGAGGGACAGGTCCTGCTCGATGGCACCGACATCACACACGCTTCGCACCGCGCCATGCGGCCGATGCGGCGCAAGGTGCAGATGATCTTCCAGGATCCGAACGGCTCGCTGGATCCGCGCCAGCGCTCCGGCGACATCGTCGAGGAGCCCCTGATCGTTCACGGTCTTGGCGGCCGCTCGGAACGCAGGGCCAAGGTGGCGGACCTCTTCTCGCGTGTCGGCCTTCGGCCGGACCAGATGAGCAACGTGCCGTCCGAGTTCTCGGGGGGGCAACGGCAGCGGCTGGCAATTGCCCGTGTGCTGGCGCTGAACCCGTCACTCATCGTGGCTGACGAGCCGGTTTCCGCGCTCGACGTCTCGATCCAGGCGCAGGCCGTCAACCTGATGGCGGACATCCAGAAGGAATTCGGTCTCGCCTATCTGTTCGTCGCCCACGACCTCGGCATCGTCCAGCACATCAGCGATCGGGTCGCCGTCATGTATCTGGGCCGGATCGTGGAGGTCGGCAATACGGCCGCTGTCTATAATCGGCCGATCCATCCCTACACCCGCACGCTGATGGAGGCAGTGCCGCGGCCCGATCCCGCGCGCCGGCACAGTCGCATCAAGGTGCCACGCGGCGAGGTGCCGAGCCCGCTTGATCCTCCGTCCGGCTGCACTTTTCATCCGCGCTGCCCGATCGCGACCTACATCTGCCGTGCCGAGCGTCCAGCGCTACGCCGCGTAGCCTCGGGCGCCGAGGCAGCCTGCCATCATGCCGACTGATCATCCCGACACGGGTTCGCTGGCCTCAGAAGTTTTAGCCTGGAGCATTTCATGAGTATCGTTCGTCCTCAGGAACCGCTCGAGGCTACACCCGAGCACCGGCTCGCGCAGCTCGGCATCGTGATGCCGCCACCGCCGCCGCCGATCGCGAATTTCCTGACCCATGTGCGCGAGGGCAATCTCATCTTCCTCTCAGGGCAGGGGCCGCGGGAGGCGAATGGGTATTTGCACACTGGCAAGGTAGGCGCGAACGTCAACGTCGAGGAAGCCTACGCCCATGCGTGGCTGACCGGCATCAATCTATTGTCGGTCATGCAAGACGTTCTCGGCGACCTCGGCCGGATCAAGCGCATCGTGAAACTTTTTGGCATGGTCAATGCCGTGCCGGATTTCGGCGATCAACCGGCCGTCATCAACGGCTGCTCCGATCTCTTCGTGAAAGTGTTGGGCGATCGAGGTGAGCACGCGCGATCCGCGGTCGGTGTCGGCTCCTTGCCAGGCAATATCACCGTCGAGATCGAGGCGGTGGTCGCTGTTCGTGACTGACGCAGTTTTCCAGCGGCAGCAAAGTTGCCTGCGAAAGGCAACGATGACGGCCTCGTCTTCCGGCGACAGAACCGTTGAGTATGGCTCCTTCGGCCTTGTCGCCAGATCGGGACCGAGGACCGCTTCTTCCACTTTGCCACGGTCATCTGGTTGATGCGGTAGCGCTACGCCAAGGCTCTCAGGCTCTCTTGACTATGCAGTATCGCTCGACGGATCGCCGTGTAGAACCTGGCCAAAGTGCATCCCCACCATTCCTGGGATAAGAGTGCACCATAAAAGTCCGGGTCAAACATGACTACCGTTACACCCTTCGGTACGGCAGACTTCAGCAATTTCATACGGATTGGCGATCACGAACGCGCATCTTGATGTGTTTGGATTCGCGGAAAGCCTCGATACCTTCGCGTCCAAGTTCGCGGCCGATCCCGCTCATCTTCCAGCCGCCGAAAGGGGCTTGAAGCTCGCTGGTGTCGTTGACGTTCACGCCCACGGCTCCCGCTTCGATCCGCTCCGCCATGCTCCAGGCCCGTTCGAGATCGCCGGAATACACATAGGCTGCAAGGCCGAACGGGAGTGCGTTCGCGACCCGCAGGGCTTCGGCGTCGTTCTCGACCGGACGGATCGCGGCGAGGGGTCCGAAGGTTTCCTCGGTGAGGGCGAGCGCATCGTCGGGCACGTCGTCGACCAGGGTGGGTTCGAAGAAGTAACCCTTGTCGTAGATATCGCCGTCGGGTGCGTGCCCGCCGGCGAGAACTTTTCCTCCACGCCGGATGGCGTCGGAGAGATGGTTCCTCACACGCGTCCGGACACTCTCATTCAGAACCGGACCATAGAGAACACCCGGTTCAACGCCGTGACCCAGCCTGATCTTGCGGGTCTCTTCGGAGAGCGCCTCCGCGAAGGCCTTGTGAATTCCACGCGATACCAGGATCCGATTCACCGCAATGCAGATCTGGCCCATGTTGGAGAAGGAGCGCCGCGCTGCCGCTGCCGCGGCCTCCTCGGGATCGGCGTCGTCCAGGACGATGAAGGGGCACTGTCCACCCAGTTCGAGGGAGAGACGCTTCAGGTTGGACGCGGCCGCGCGCATGATGGATTGACCGGCAGGCACCGATGCCGTGGCCGTGATCATGCGGATGTGCGGATGCTCGGCGAGCGCGGCTCCGACATCCGGTCCCGTGCCAGGGATGTCGTTCAGCACGCCTGCCGGCAGGCCCGCGTCAGCGAAGCACTGGACGACCAGCCCGATCGCGAGTGGCGTCTCGTGCGGCGGTTTCACCACGAGCGTGCAGCCGGCCGCAAGCACGGGTCCAACCTTCCAGGCATAGAGATCGACGGGATAGTTCCATGGGACGATGCCGCCGACGACGCCGACGGGCGCCGTCGTCACGAGGCTGCGGATATCCGTGCGGGCCGAGGGGCGGATGGACCCGCCGAGACGGCGCCCTTCCTCCGCATAGAAGCGGATCACCTCGACGCCGAAGAGAATCTCCTTCTTCGAGTCGGGCACCGGCTTGCCTTGCTCCCGCGTAAGCAGATCGGCGATAGCATCGACCCGCTCCACGATGAGATCGGCCGCCTTGTGCAGGAGGCGTGCGCGCTGGTCGGCATGGGTTGCGGCCCAGCCGGCGAGCGCTTTTCCGGCCGCGGCAACGGCGCGATCGACGTCCCGGCGATCGGCAATCGCACTTGAGCCGACCTTTTCGCCCGTGGCCGGATCGTTGATGACGACCCGCCGACCTTCGGCCGCGTCGATCCATGCGCCGTCGATGTAGAGGCTGCGTTCCATGTCGTTCATCGTGCCTTCAGCCGCCGCCACAGTTCCTCGTAGTTCTCGTCGTTCTGGCGGTTCGCGGCTTCCTTGCCGGTGGTGTTCGGGTTGACCATCACGTAGGGTTTGATCCCGCGCTCCACGAGCTTCTCGGCGGTCAGGGAGACGATCGCGTGCGCGATCGCGATGGTGACGCTGGTCGAACTCGCCCCGACGGGATGTTCAAGTCCATCGATCTGAAGGGCGGCGTCGGCCTTCGGTATGCCGGTGTCGATCACGACGTCCGCAACTTCGAACAGCCGCTTGCCGGACGAGTGGCGGGAGGGTGTGCTGGACGAGTGTGGAATGGACGTGACGCCGACCACTTTCAGCCCGCGTTCCTTGCATTCCAGAGCAATGTCCATGATCACGGCATTGATGCCGGAATGGGAGAAAAGGATCATCGTGTCCGCGGGATCGACCTGATGCGACCGCATGATCGCCTTGCCGTAGCCCTCCTGGGCATGAATGAAGCGGTATTGCCGTGCGCCCATGTCGCCCCACACGTGGTGGAACGAGATCATCGTGCTCTCGACGATGGGGCGGAAGCCGACCACGGTGCCGGTGCGGGGGAAGGTCTCCAGCGCCGGCAGTGCGCCATGGCCCGTCCCGAAGGTGAAGACGAGTTTTCCGACGGCGATGCTGTCGGCACTGTGCTCGGCAGCCCGCGCGATCGCTTCGGCCTGCGTGCTCCTGACGGTCTCCAGCCTTTCAGCGAGCGACTGGAAATAGCGATCGAGAAGCGAGGATGTCATTATCCTGGTCCTTCGTCTGGTTTTCGTTGTTTCTCAGGCGGGCAGGGACGCCAGCGCATCGAGCGCGACTTCGAACAGTTCGACCTCGGCCTCCGCCATGGCGGTCTCGCCAATCTTTTCCTGCGTGTGCGCATCGACGGTGGCGACGCACAGGGTGGAGGCGCGCGCCCCCAGCACCCGGGCGGCGACGAGCAAGGCGGACGTCTCCATGTCGGTGCCGATCAGCCCCATGCGCTCGATGTCCTTCTTCAGGCTGCCGATCATCTCGCGCCGCGCGCCGGAAAGCCCGAACATCTCGGTGTAGAAGCCGTCATAGGTGCCGAAGATGCCGGCATGCCAGCGACGCGAGCCTTCGCCGAGCCGGCGGCGAAGCGCCGTGTTCAAGGCGAAGTCGGCGATCGCCGGATACCCGCGCGGCGCGTAGGTATCGGAGGTTCCATCCGCGCGGAGCGCGCCGTCGGCCAGCACGAACTCTCCGACGGCTGCCGGAGGAATTGCCATGGCCGTGCCGATCCGCAGGAAGGTGCGAATGCCGAGTGCGTAGAGTTCGTGCAGCACGATCGTCGCGATGGGCGCCCCCATGCCGAAGGCCGTGGCCGTGATGCGCCGGCCTGCACGTACGCCGGTTACCGTGCGCAGCCCCCGGTTCTCCGGCAGGAAGACCGGGTCCTCAAGGTGATCGGCGATGCGCGTGATCCGCGCGGGATCACCGATCAGGATGGCGGCGTCGCCCACATCCTCGCGGCCGACGCCGATGTACCAGGCGCGATCCGATATTTCTTCTTTCGTCATGCTAGGCACTTTCCATGAGGTTTGTCTGCCGCGCGCCCAACAGAGCGCCGGCCGCGCGATGACCGGCCTCCACCACAGCGCGCATGTCCGTCTCTCCCTTGGCCAGAGCCGCGATCACGCCGCCGGCAAAGGTGTCGCCCGCGCCGGTCGGGTCGGAGCATTCGATGGGTGAGGTGGACACGCTCGTCATGACGCCGTCCTGCTTCAGCACGGCGCCGCCACGGCCTTGGGTCTCGAGGACGATCTGCCCGGCACGGATGTTCGATGCGCTGGCATGCGCGGTGGCGAGAAATCCCTTCTCGGCCTGGCTGTGGAAGATCAGGTCGGCGCGCAGGGCGAGCCAGGAGGCGAGATCCGGCGGCAACGCACGCGGATCATTCTTGACGATCCAGGCGAGCTTGGTTTCCGGCCGGAGTGCCTCCAGCGCCGCTTTCGTGGCTCCGATCGGGCCGATCGTGACGCAAAGCCAGCCGGCTTCCACGATAAGCCGGGTCTGCGCCGCGGAGAGCGTCAGGTCCGCCGGCATGCCCGGTTCGTAAAGGCAGGAACAGCCTCCATGCGGATCGTAGGCAAGAATGGCCATGGGCGTCCGCGCGCCGGAGACTATCTCTACACCGCCCGTCGGAATGTGCCTGGATCGGAGCTGTTCGACGTAATGCTCACCAGCCTGATCGTCGCCAACCCAGCTGACCGGAACGGCGTTGGCGATCCCCCCGGCCACCAGCGCGGCGGCGACATAGGCGTGG
>CATMOC010000275.1 GCA_950071955.1 uncultured Mesorhizobium sp.
ATACGGATCAGCACGTCGTTGGGCTGCCCGAATTTCTGCAACGCCACCTCGCCCAGGCCCAGGCCTGAGAGCCGGGAGCGCATGTCGGCGATGGGGGCGGCCTCGGGCGTGCGCACCTCGATCATGAGGCCGCCCTTGAAATCGATGCCGTAGTTCATGCCGACCGTCATGAACAGCACGACCGCGCCAATCGAGAGGACCGAGGACAGGCCGAACATCCAGCGGCGCATGCCCATGAACGGGATCTTCGTTCCGGGCCTGATGAGCGTGACGAAGGAACGCGGCAGTTCCTTCGGCCTCGCACGGCGGACCCACGTGGCGACCATCCAGCGAGTAAAGGTGAAGGCGGTGAAGACCGTCGTCACGATGCCGATGGCCAGCGTCACGGCGAAACCCTTCACGGGGCCGCTACCGAGATAGAAAAGCACCACCGCCGCGATCAGCGTCGTCAGGTTGGCATCCACGATGGTGGCCAGGGCGCGGGAGAAGCCGGCGTCGATCGCCTGGATAAGCGACCGTCCGTTTCGCCGTTCCTCGCGGATGCGCTCGTAGATCAGGACGTTCGAATCGACCGCCATGCCCATGGTGAGCACGATGCCGGCGATGCCGGGCAGCGTCAGCGTGGCTCCCAGGACGGACAAGATCGCGACGATCATGCCGACGTTGGCGATGAGCGCGAGGTTGGCGATGAGGCCAAGGAAGCCGTAGGCGGCGAACATGAAGATGACAACGAGCACCGCGCCGATCATCCCTGCCAGCTTGCCGGCATCGATCGAATCCTGGCCGAGGCCGGGGCCGACGGTGCGTTCCTCGATGATGGTCAGGTTTGCCGGCAGCGCGCCCGCCCGCAGCAGTACGGCGAGATCGTTGGCACTCTGGACGTCGAAATTGCCAGAAATCTGACCGGTACCGCCCAGGATGGGTTCGCGGATCTGCGGCGCCGAGATCACCTGGTCGTCGAGGATGATGGCGAACAGGCGTCCGACGTTCTGCTGGGTCGCCTGGCCGAAGCGCGAGGCGCCCTTGGTGTCGAAGCGGAAGGAAACCACCGGCTCGTTGGTGCGCTGGTCGAACGAGGCCTGCGCGTCGACGAGGTTCTCGCCCGAAACGATGACGCGGTTCTCGATCAGGTAGGGTACCGGCGGATCGTCGGTGGAATACATCACGGTCGAGCCGGCGGGCGGGCGACCTTCGATCGCTTCCTGCACGGGCACGGTGCTGTCGACCATCTGGAAGGTCAGCTTCGCCGTCTGTCCGAGAATGTCCTTCAGGCGCTGCGGGTCCTGCAGCCCGGGAACCTGCACGAGGATGCGGTCGTCGCCCTGACGCTGGATCACCGGCTCGGTCGTGCCGAGTTCGTTGACGCGGCGGCCCACCACCTCGATCGACTGCGACAGCGCCGAATTCAGCCGGTAGGTGATGCCCTGGTCGGTGAGCGTGTAGCGCAGCAAGCCCGGCTCGGGCTCGGACAGTTCCAGTTCCGACACGGTACCGCCGGCAAAGAGGCCCGCCGAAATCGGATCGGTCAGGGACGAGAGCGCTTCCTTCGCCTTTTCGATGTCAGCCTGCTCGCGGACACGCACCTGCACCGTACGGCCAGTGCCCGACAACCCCGTATAGCCGATGCGCTCGTCGCGCAGCAGGCGCCGGATATCGTCGCGCGTGGTTTCCAGTCGCTCGTCGATGAGGTCCTGGCGCTCGATCTGCAAGAGGATGTGCGATCCGCCCTGGAGGTCGAGACCCAGTGTCATCTGGCGCTTGGGAAGCCAGTCCGGCAGGTTGGCGAGTGTCGATTGCGAAACGAGGTTGGGCGCGGAGAAGACGACGCCTAACAGCACCGCCAGCCAAATGAGGATGGTCTTCCAGCGCGAGAAATAGAGCATGTGCTGTCCTGTCAGGCGAAGGCGCTACGCGTCCGCCCGCATCTTGTTTATTTCTGGGCGTTCTGGTTGGCGACCGGTTCGCCCTTGACCCGTACGTCGGCGATGGTCGAGCGCAGGGCCGTGACCTTCATGCCGCCGCCGAGATCGATCTCGAGTTCATTGTCGTTGATCACCTTGGTGACCTTGCCGACCAGACCGCCGCCGGTGACCACGGAATCGCCCCGGCGCACGGCCGCCAGCATCTCCTGGCGCCGCTTCATCTGCTGGCGCTGGGGACGGATGATCAGAAAATACATGATGACGAAGATCAGCACGAACGGCAAAATGCTGATCAGCATATCCGGCGCCCCCGCTGCCGATTGCGCATATGCCGGTGTGACGAACATCAATATCTCCTGCGGAACGAGCCGGGGCGCAACGCACCCCGGCGAAAGGTGCGCGGAATATAGTCGCTCGGACCGCCAATGCAACCGACATGCTGGCGCTTTTGCGGCTGGCCTCTCCGTGCTAGAGGCGCCGTTCCCCGAGGCCTTGGATACCAGACCGCGCAATGGCGAACGAGACGATGGAAAACCTGGGTGAAAAGCTCGACCGCCTGATCCGGGCCGTGGAGAGGCTTGCCCCACCCCCTCCCCGGCCGGCGGACTTTTCGGCTGCCGAGTGTTTCGTGTGGCATGCCGAGACCGCCACGCTGGAGCCGATTGCGAAGGTCAACCGCGTCGACATCTCGCTCATCAAGGGCGTCGACCGCGTCCGCGACATCCTCGTCGACAACACGGAGCGCTTCGCGGCCGGCCTGCCTGCAAACAACGTGCTCCTTTGGGGCGCACGGGGGATGGGCAAGTCGTCGCTGGTCAAGGCCGCGCACGCGGCGGTCAACGCCGAGGGCGGGAACACGCTGAAGCTGGTCGAAATCCACCGCGAGGACATCGATACGCTGCCGGCGCTGCTCGGCATGCTCAAGGCGGCGCCGCACGCCTTCGTCCTGTTCTGCGACGACCTCTCCTTCGATCACGACGACACCTCCTACAAGTCGCTGAAGGCGGCGCTCGAAGGCGGCGTCGAGGGGCGGCCGGGCAACGTGATCTTCTACGCCACGTCCAATCGCCGGCACCTGCTGCCGCGCGACATGATCGAGAACGAGCGTTCGACAGCGATCAATCCCGGAGAAGCGGTCGAGGAGAAGGTGTCCTTATCGGATCGCTTTGGCTTGTGGCTGGGCTTCCACAAGTGCTCCCAGGACGACTACCTGGAGATGGTGACGGGATACGTGCGCCACTTCGGCCTGGAGGCGGAGCCGGAGACCGTGCGCGCCGAAGCGCTCGAATGGGCGACCACGCGCGGCGCCCGTTCGGGACGCGTCGCGTGGCAGTTCGTCCAGGATCTTGCCGGTCGACTGGGACAGAGGCTGGAAAGCTAGCGGCTTTCGCGCTCGAATCTCCCGGCTATTCCAGGAATTCGGTCGGGTTCACCGGCGTGGAATCCTTACGGACCTCGAAGTGGAGTTTTGGACGATCGGCCGAGCCGCTCATGCCAGAGATCGCGATCTCCTGGCCCCGGCGGACGGTGTCGCCGCGGGAGACCTTCAGTTCGCTGGTATGTCCGTAGACGGTGACGAGGCCGTCCTCGTGGCGCACCAGCACGGTGTTGCCGAATTCCTTCAGCCCGTCGCCGGCGTAGATCACGACGCCGTTCTCAGCCGCCTTCACGGGGGTCCCTTCCGGCACGGCGATGTCGATGCCATCATTGACCTTGCCGCCGGCGGCGCGGCCGTACCCCTCGATGATGCGGCCGCGCGCCGGCCAGCGCATGCGCCCGATGCCCGTCGCGTCCGGCGCGATCGCGGCGGTCTCGGTGGTGACCTTCCTGATCGCGTTCTCGGACGGCTGGGGAGGCGTATAGGCGGTGACCGGACTTGCGGTCGCCTCCTTGGCGGCGTTCTTCGTCGCGCTGGTGACGACCGGATCGACCTTTGCAGGTGTCGCCGTGGCGACGCGCGTGCTGCCTCCTGCCGGGATGGTCAGCTTCTGGCCGATCTGCAGATGGCCGTCGGAGAGACCGTTCGCCGCCTTCAGGTCGTTTGCGCTCACACCGGTCTTCTTGGCGATCGCATAGAGCGAATCGCCCGCCACGACGGTATAGACGTTTCCGGCGCTCGACGTCGAACCGGTGTTCGACGCCGTCTGACGATCGCCCGCCTGCTGTTCCTTTGGCTTCGGCGTCTGCGGAAGCACCGCAGCTTGGACCGGAGCCGGCTTCGGCAGCGGCGTCTTGTCGGCGGGCACGTCGAAACGGGTGCCGCTGGAGGATTTTGCCTCGGCCACCTTCGGGTTGGCATCCGGCGCCGAAACGCCAGCCTTGCGCGAATAGGCATAGGTCGGGATCACGACCTTCTGACCGGCGGCCAGCTGGTCGCCCGACGCCATGCCGTTCGCCTTCAGGATTTCCGCACTCGGGACTCCGAAGCGCTTGGAGAGATTGTGGACCGTCTCGCCCGGGCGCACGGTGACCTCGGTGCCGCCGGCGCTCGACCAGCCCTTCTCGCCGGTGGCGGGAGCAGCCCGCGGCGCAGGCGCGGCGGCGACCGGTTGCGCCGTGGTGGTGTTCGTGACGGTCCGGTCGACCGGAGAGGGTTCGGCGCTGGCGCTGCGCACCGGGGCGGACCCGGCGGGCGGCAGGGAACCGCGCTCGACGTTGCCGGTGGTGACCGGCTCCACCGCGCTGCGCGACATGGAGACCGGCGCCGCGGCAGCGACCGACTGGGCCTCGCCCGGATAGGGCTGATCCACCTGATCGCGGATGATGGCGCGCTGGTTGGACGTCGATCCGGTGAATATGTCGTCGGTGAAGATGCCTTCGCTGAAGCGCGTGACGCCGGAACTGCATCCCGCGAGGAAGGTGGTGGCAGCCAGAATTGCTGCAAACCGGGAATATTGGCGCCCGCTCGTCCCCGAAACCCTTAGCCGCATCGCTTTACTCGCGTAACCCGTTACAGAATCTAGCAGGATTAAAGCGCGTTAATGTTACTGGCCGGTTAAAGCCGAATAAAAGAGCAGTATCTCAACGTCGGGGAGATCAGATTTTCGCGGCGATCCCGGACACGATGGGCTGCAGCCGCACCTTGCCGATGTCCTCGCGATCGAAGCGGCTTCCGACCTTCGAGAGTCGGGCAAGCGCCTGCACGTCGTCGCCGGGTCCGATCGGGGCAATCATTACCCCGCCCGAGGTCAACTGGTCGACGAAGGTGCGCGGCAGGCTTTCGAACGCGACCCAGGCGATGATGCGGTCGAACGGGCCTTCGCCGGGCAGGCCCTTCGTCGCATCCGCCTGCCTGACGATGACGTTGCCGATTCCCAGCGCGTCGAGGCGCTGCCGCGCCTGGTCGACAAGGGTCCTGTAGCGGTCGACGCTGACGATTCGGGAGGCGAGGCGCGACATCAGGGCGGCGGTGAAGCCGGAGCCCGTGCCGATCTCGAGCACCTTGTGATGCGGCTCGAGCGCCAGGGTGTGGATGATCTGCGCCTGGAGATCGAGACCTTCCAGCGCCTCGCCGCAGGCGATCGGGATCATCCGGTCCGACCACGCTGCCTCATGCCACTGCCCGGAAACGAAGTTGCGCCGCGGGACGGACTCAACGGCCGAGATGAATTCCTTGCGCGTGATGCCCCTGCCGCGCATGCGAAGCAGGAAGGCCGCGAAGCCTTCCCGATCCTCCACCGCCACGCTCATGCGATCGCCTGCTCCATCGGCGCGATCAGGTCCTGCGCCGTGAGGTCGAGCTGCATGGGCGTCACCGAG
>CATMOC010000276.1 GCA_950071955.1 uncultured Mesorhizobium sp.
CTCATCTCCACGGGCTCGACGTCGTCGAGCATCGCCCCGCCGATGGCCTCGAACTGGAGCACGCGCTCCTCGCAGACACTGCATCCGCCAATGTGGACGGCCACGACGAGGCGCGGTCCCGCATCGAGCGTGCCGCTCGCGTAGCGGAGCAAAGTTTCGTCGCTCGGATGATGATTGATCGTCATTTCAGGTCGTCCAGAATGTGGCGCAGGCGGCCGAGCGCCAGCCGCACGCGCGATTTGACGGTGCCGAGCGGTATCCCGAGTTCGCTGGCGATTTCGGATTGCGGCTTGTCCCCGAAGAAGGAGAGCCGCAGCACCTCGGCCTGCTCGTGGGATAAAAGTTCAAGCGCGGCCCGCACCTGTTCCTCCCGCTGCACCGCCATGAGAACGGCTTCTCCCGTCGCCGGCCCGTCGGGTTCGTCGGAAGGATCGAACAACTCCGCATTCGCCCGCGGCCGCTTCTCGCGCCTCAGCCGATCGATCCGCAGGTTTCGCGCTATGGTGAAGATCCAGGTCGAGACGCCGCCGCGCTCGGCGTTGAAATAGCCGGCCTTCCGCCAGACCAGCAGCATCGTCTCCTGGGCTAGTTCCTCGGCGGCGGACGCGGAAAGCCCCCCGCGCATCATGAATGCCTTCAACCGCGGCCCGTAGTGGCTGAACAGCTGCGCGAACGCGGCGCGGTCACGCTCGACGGCGACCGCGGCGACGAGCCGCCTGGCATCGTCCGCCGAAAGGACTGGCCTTGCCTTTCCCGTCATGCCGGGCGTCCCCATCGCCGAGGGATGGAAGCCGGGCAGGACCCTATGAGCCACGAAGTGATGTGTGGATGCATTCATGCGCCCTATTACGACCGGTCGCGCCGGGCGGATCACCGGGCGCTCCGGTGATCCGTGCCGCACGCGGCTGCGTAAGAACACAAGTTACGGAAGGAGGCGAGCCTCTTCCACAGAGAACTTGGAGTTCCACATGCCCGGTGCCGCCGGTACCCTTCCCATGAGACCGCTCGAAATCGCAGTCGTCGGCAGCGGCATATCGGGCCTGTCGGCGGCATGGCTCCTGTCCACGCGCCACAAGGTCACGCTCTTCGAGCAGCGTCCGCGGCTCGGCGGGCACAGCAACACCGTGGACGCCGACGGGGTGGCGGTCGACACCGGGTTCATCGTCTACAACGAGGCGACCTATCCCAACCTGACCGCCCTGTTCGACCATCTCGGCGTGCCGACCGCGCCGTCTGACATGTCCTTCTCCGTCTCCATCGACGGCGGCCGCCTGGAGTATTCGGGCAGCGGCTTCGGCGGTCTCCTGGCACAGCCCCTCAACATCGCCAGGCCACGCTTCTGGCGGATGCTTCGCGAACTGCTGCGGTTCTACCGACAGGCACCCTTCGACGTCGCGCGCATCGGCGAGATCAGCCTGGGCGAATATCTCGACACAAGGGGCTACGGCAGCGCCTTCCGGGAGGACCATCTCTACCCGATGGCCGCCGCGATCTGGTCCACGCCCGCCGCCGAGGTCTGCAACTATCCCGCCGCCGCCTTCATCCGCTTCTGCGAAAACCATGGACTCTTGAGATTCGCAGGTCGCCCGGTCTGGCGGACCGTCCGGGGCGGCAGCCGCGAATACGTAAGGCGCCTGACCGAACGTTTCCAGGGGCGGATTCTCGCCGGCCACGACATACAGGCCGTCGTCAGGAACCCGGGTTCGGTGGAGATCGTCGATTCCCGCGGCATCAGACGCCGCTTCGACCACGTCGTGATCGCCACGCATGCCGACCAGGCACTGGCGATGCTGGCCGACGCGGACGCGGCGGAGATGCAACTGCTCGGCAGTTTCGACTACAGCCGCAACGAAGCCGTCCTCCATTCCGATGCCCGTCTCATGCCGCGCCGCAAGCGGGCGTGGACGAGCTGGAACTATCTCGCCGACACTTGCGGTGGAACCAAGCGGCTGTCGGTCACGTACTGGATGAACAGGCTGCAGCCGCTCGCCGGCGAACACCCGCTTTTCGTGACCCTGAACCCTGCGATGGAACCCCGGCCGGAAACCGTGAAACACCGCGAGATCTACGAACACCCGGTCTTCGACGCCGCAGCCATGCGCGCGCAGAAGGAACTCTGGTCCCTCCAGGGAGAGCGCAACACATGGTTCTGCGGCGCCTATTTCGGCGCCGGCTTCCACGAGGACGGGCTTCAGGCGGGTCTCGCCGTGGCCGAGGCGCTGGGCGGTGTGCGCAGGCCCTGGCAGGTGGCCGACGAATCCGGCCGCATCGCGATCTTCGATGTTCCGCGCAGGCGGGAACTAGCGGCTGCCTGATGTCCGGTTTCCGATCCGCCATCTATGCAGGCAAGGTGATGCATCAGCGTCTGCGACCGCGCCGGCACCGCCTCGCCTACCGCATGTTCTCGCTGCTCCTCGACCTGGACGAGATCGAAGCCCTCTCGCGCCGGCTCAGGCTGTTCTCGCGCAATCGTTTCAACCTGTTCGGCTTCTTCGACGGCGATCATGCCGACGGCTCGGGGCGACCGCTGCGCAACTATGTCGAACAGCAGCTTCGCGCCGCCGGCCTTGTCGTGGACGGCGGCGCCATCCGGCTGTTCTGCATGCCGCGCGTTCTGGGCTACGTCTTTAATCCGCTGAGCATCTACTTCTGCCATCTGGCGGACGGGCGCCTTCATGCGTTACTCTACGAAGTGAGCAACACCTTCGGAGAGCGTCACAGCTATCTGATACCGATGGAAGGTGACGGCAGCGGGGGGAGCATAGAGCAGCATTGCGAGAAAGAGTTCTACGTATCCCCGTTCATTTCCATGGCCATGCGATACGACTTCCGCGTCGATCCGCCGGGCGAGCGGACGTCGATCCACATCACCGCGAGCGACACCGACGGACCCCTGATCGTGGCAGCCTTCTCGGGAGAGCGCCAGCCGCTGACCGACGCCACTCTGGCGCGGATGTTTTTCGCCTATCCGCTTCTCACGATGAAGGTGATCGCCGGCATTCACTGGGAGGCCCTGCGCCTGTGGGCGAAGGGCGTGAAGCTAACATCCCGCCCCGCTCCGCCCGAGGCACCCGTCACCTACGTGGCAGCGAACGCGCCACGCCTGCGCCGGAAAGCCGAGCCTGATGTCGCTGGATGTTGATCGCAGGTCCGGCCGGCTGCGCCCGTTCGGGGCCCTAGCCGCGCGTTTCCTGCGCAAGCTGCTTTCCTGCGCCACGGTCGGTCAGATTTCGGTGCGGACCCCGGAGGGGGTGGTGCTGGAACACCAGTCCGGCACGCCGGGGCCGGAGGCTGTCCTGCACCTGAACCGCTGGAGCGCGGTGCGGCGCCTGGTCCTGGGCGGCGATATCGCCTTCGCCGAAGCCTATTTCGACGGCGAGTGGTCGACCCCCGACCTCGCCGCCCTGCTCGAACTCGCCGTGGCCAACATGGAGCAGATCGACCGGACCATTTCCGGATCGTGGCCCGCCAGGACGGTGAACAGGCTGCGCCACCTCCTGCGCGCCAACAGCCTGTCGGGGAGCAGGCGCAACATTGCCTATCACTACGATCTCGGCAACGAATTCTATCGCCTGTGGCTCGATCCGAGCATGACCTATTCGTCCGCCCTCTACCGGGCACCCGGTGAGACGCTGGAGCAGGCGCAGGAGAACAAGCTTCGACGCATCGCCGAACTCCTGTCGCCGCAACCCGGGCAGCGGGTGCTCGAAATCGGCTGCGGCTGGGGCACGCTGGCCAACCGGCTGGCGACATCCGGTGCAGACGTGAAGGGCATCACGCTTTCGTCCGAGCAGTTGGCCTACGCGCGCCAGTCCGCCGAACGCGAGGGCCTGGCAGACCGCGTCCGGATCGAACTGGAAGACTATCGCGACAGCGCCGGCTCGTTCGACCGCATCGTCTCCATCGAGATGATCGAGGCGGTCGGCGAGCAGTATTGGCCGGCCTATTTCGGCAAGGTCCGGCAGTTGCTGGCAGACGGCGGCAGGGCGGTGATCCAGGCGATTACGATCGACGAGAGCCGCTACGAGCAGTACCGGAACGGCGCGGATTTCATCCAGACCCACGTCTTTCCGGGCGGGATGCTGCCGTCGAAGACGCTCATCGACCAGCACGCGAAGGACGCCGGACTGAAGCTGGTGGAGGCCGAGCATTTCGGCCAGAGCTATGCACGCACCCTGGCCGAGTGGCGCCATCGCTTCCGGCAGAGCTGGACGGCCGTCGAACAGCTCGGCTTCGACCAGCGCTTCCGCCGGCTCTGGGAATACTACCTCGCCTATTGCGAGGCCGGCTTCAAGACCCGCAACATCGACGTCGGCCTCTACGTGCTGGAGCCCCGGACCGACTGACGCTGCCCGCTGGAAGGCAGTCCGCGACGGCGGCAGTCATCGGGTCAGCGCGCGTTTCCGTGCAAGCCGATGACGATGCGCGCGGCACGGCGGGCAGCCGTGAAAGCCGCACCCAGGACGACGATCCAGAGGGCGGCGACCAGCACGAACCGTCCAGCCTCGCCGGAGAACATGCCCCCGGCCGCGGCGGCGAGCGCGGCCACGGTCATCACCGCCATGCGGTGCTGCTTGGCCATCGGGCCGGAGAAATCGGCCGGCAGTCCGCACGCGCGGCCAAGTTCGCGCGTATAGGCCGTCAGGATCGCCATCCCGGCCGCCGCCCAGCCGAGCGTCGGTTCTGCTGCGCCAAGCCCGGCGCCCACTAGGATGAGGATGTCCGCCACCCTGTCGGGAAACTCGTTCCAGAAGGCGCCGTCCGGCTCCTTCTTGCCGGCCTCGATCGCCACCAGGCCGTCGAGGAGGTTGCACAGGAGCCGGACCTGGCAGAACAGCGCCGCCGCGACGAGGAGCAGCGCCTGCGGCCATCCCTGCATGCCCCCGGCGAGCCATAAGCAGCCCCCGGCGAAGGCGGCGGCAATGACACTGCCCATCGAGATGCGATTCGGCGTCAGCGAGGTAGCGGCGAGCCTGCGGGTCAGAGCTTTCGCCCAGCGGGTATCGCGGCTCGCCAGCGGGCGGCGGTCGGGGGCGTCCGTCATCGTCTCATGTCCTTTCGCGCCGCCACAGGGCGTGGCTATAGAGCGCCGCATATCCGGTGGAGATCGAAAGCGGCAGCGCGATGGTGCGCAGGATCTCCGGCGTGCCGGTGAGCCCGTGCAGCGTCACGAGCACGGCAAGCGACGTGGCAAAGGCGATCGCCGGCGGCAGCACCAGGCGCCCCATGCCGTCGAAGCGCGCCGACAGCGCCTCGACCGTCCGCTTCAGGAAGTACGTGATGGTTCCCGAGACAACACCCTGCACCAACCCGGCCAGTAGCGGCGCCGGCATGGCGTGCATGCGATTTGCGAACACGGCCCAGCCGCCCATCGCGGCGAAGGCGACGAGCACGTGTGCCGCGCTGCTGCCGGCCAGGGTCGACATCCGCGCCCTCACGTCAGCGACCATCCGTAGCGCACGAGGTGGAAGAAGATGGGTGCGGAGAAGATGACCGAGTCCAGCCGGTCGATGAACCCGCCATGACCGGCGATCAGGTGGCCCCAGTCCTTGACGCCGCGGTCGCGCTTGATCGCCGACATGACGAGCCCGCCGAAGAAGCCCATGAGGACGATCGCCAGCGACAGCAGTCCGCCTCCCATGGCGCTGAAGGGCGCCATCCAGGCAAGCCCGG
>CATMOC010000277.1 GCA_950071955.1 uncultured Mesorhizobium sp.
TTGCGCGGCCGCCGACCCCCCGCCGAGATACTTCTCCTTCTGGCCCACGAGATCGAGGTTGCGGCCGAGCTCTTCCACACCCGCCGACAGTCGCATCACCTCGTCGTCGAAGCCCTCGCCCAGGAGACCGCCGAGGAAGAGGGCTCGGTCGGCATTCGAGAATTTGGAGAGCTTTTCGAAGAAGAGATCGAGCGCCCGAGCGGCGTCCTGCTCGATCAGCCGGGCGAACTCGTCGATGTCGCCGACGATATCGCCGAGCGCGTTGCGGGCCTTCTCGCTCAGGTTTCCCGGCGCGATCAGCTTGCCGGTCAGCGTGTCCATCGCGCGCGCCGCCACCTCTGCCGGGATCTTGAGGTTCAGCATCGCCGCGCCGTAGGCGGCGATCTCCTCCTTGGCCAGGCCGAAGTTCTTCAGGCTGGCGCCGACCCGGTCGACGAAGTTGACGATGTCGGCCTCGTCCGCGATGCCGCTGTCGGCGAGGAAGTTGATCAGGTCGGCGAAGGCCTCAAGGTCTTCCCGCGCGATGCCCATGCCGGCCTCGAAACCGGCAAACGCGTTGCCGACATCCTCGGCCGCCATGTCCCAGGCGTCGGCGACCTTGGTCGTCAGTTCCGCGAAGTCGCGCAGCTGGTCGAGCGGGATACCCGCCGCACCGCCGCGCTCGAAGGCGGCGGCGATCTCGCCCATGGACACCGGCACGTCGCGCGCCATGTCTTTGATCTGCTGGCGCAGGCTCTCCAGCTGCGCTTCCGTCGCGCCGGTCTTCTTCTGGATGCCAAAGAGCGCGTCCTCCATCGTCGAGGCCGCCTGGCCGACCTTGTAGGCGCCATAGGCGATCGCCGCGGGCCCGGCATAGCGCGTCAGCATTGGCATGACATCGGCATACATCGCCTTCGTCGTGCGCACCCATGCCGATTGCCGCCGGTTCGCCGCCTCGGAGGTCTGGTACACCGCGCCGAGCTTCTTCTGCACCGTCGACAGCGCATCCATCGGCCCCAGCTTGGCCGACAGACGCAGGACGGCTTCGATCGTGCGGTTCATGATCTATCCGTCCCAGTCTGACGCGCCCGCAGCCACTCCAGCCAGCGGTCGCAATAGGCGATCGCCTCGTCGAAGGTCAGCCCGCCGACCTCGTCTATTCCCCGTCCGCCGCGCCAGAGGAGTTCGTCCGCGCACGTCGCGCCCTCCGCGCTGCGGTAAAAAAACCCGTGATCGCGTCCTTCACCCGCATGGCGTCCTCGAGGTCGAGATCGAGGATCTCCGCCAGCGACGGCTTCACCACCAGCCGGTCGCGATAGGCCTCGATCCGGTCGAGATACTCGACCACGATCGACCCGCCCTCCGCCCCCGACGGCTGCGCCTCGACAGGATCGCCGATGGAGAAATAGTCGCGCAGCTTCGGCGCCCGCATCTCGATCGCATCGAAAGCGGTCCCGTGCGCCTCGTAGCGCCGCGAAAGCGGGATCGTCTTGTTCACTGGTTGCTCCTGAGTGAAAGCTATCCCCACGCACGGTCTGCATGATATGAACGATGCATGGGGTACTGGAAAACCGTTTCCGGGAAAAGCGCTCGGTTGGCAGGAAAAGCCATAGGAGTAGATTCGAGGGAGCGCCTCGTTGTAGCTATACTGATCCCTATGATCGCCAGTGCTTTAGCATTTTACTTTTTTGGCGCGTCACCCGCTAGCTTGCTTACAATAATAGTAACTTTCGGTATTTGGCCAGCTCTATTCCTATTGAAGTTTTTTACCGTGCCGCCTCTGATTTACGGTGAACAGCTGAGTCAGATAGAAGCTTTGCGGGAAGAACGGGAACTGACTGATGTTGTCCCGAACTGGAGCATTAAGGATTTATACCTGCACGTTGATCCGAATGCCTGCAGTCAGGACAACCCGTCGTTTGAACCCACCGATATAGAGATTCTAGATAAACTCGCCACGGGTCGCCTATTGGCATGGGGACGTCCCGTCGAAGACTACGCCACTGCTCTGCGCCCGATTCCTCGGACTTATTGGGAAGACGCCCAGTTCACGCATATTTTTCTTCTGTCCGACGAGCCAACATCAGGACCGCATGTGGTTACTCTTTGGCATGTCAGGAACGCTGAGGAGTACCGCGATCTGAAGGTGAACAAGGCACAAGCGCTCCGTCTGTGGCCGACGGCTTCCTAGACCAGCAGACCTACTTTAGAGAAATTGCGTGCCAGATTTCAGAGTTGGTGGGGTTGGCACAAACCAAACTCGGAACATCCTCGGCGTCGCATCGGGTAGGCTTACCCCAGTCTGCGATAATAATCCGCGATGATACTGATGCCGCCGATCTCGCCGTTGATCCGGTTTAGCGAAGGCCGCCCGCTCCAGAACGCGCCGGTGAAGAGGTGCGTCACGCCGGTCTGCTCCTCGACGATGGTCAGGTTCTCGCGCGGCCCGTTGAGCCGCGCGTTCCAGTCCAGCCCGTCGTCGCGCACCGAAAGCTCGGCCGCCGGCGCGGAAGGCGTCATCACCCGGTCCACGGACCCGTCCTGGTTGGTCACGCTGTCGTTCGACTGCGCTGACGGCATCACGGAAATCGTGCCGCGCAGCGAAAGACGGTATCCCGCCGACGAGGCGACGGTCATCTTCCCGCCGAAGTCTTTCCCGGCCATGGTCTTGCTCCTGATTGAGTGAGAGGTGAAGGCCGCCGCGCCTCTTCCTCTCCCCTTGTGGGAGAGGATAGTTCCGCCCCGCGAGCCTGCGAGCGGATGGCGGAACTTGGTGAGGGGTGTTCCAGCCCGGGTGAGGGCCGCGCGCTACCTGAACTGACTATAGACAACCGCGTTCGCCGCGATGATGTCGAGCGGGTTCACCATGTCGAGCGGCGCCAGGATGTTCACCCGGTTCGGGTTGTCCGTGTCGCGGCGCACGTCGAGCAGTTCGGCCGCGCGCACCGGGTTCTCCAGGATGCCGGTGAGCACCATCTCCTGGTAGGCGTGCATGAAGGTCGCCGCGATGTCGCGCGGTGTGGAGACCGCGCCAACGTTTCCGGGGTTGTCGTCGGCGATTGCCTTCTGCCCGTGCTCGTTCGTCAGTTGGGTGCGGAACTTGCGCAGCGCATAGGTGAGCTGGCCGATCTTCTGTATGTCGCGGAAGGTCGTGTCCGTCACCCCGTTCGTGGTGCGCTGCATGGTGATGATCTTGTCGATCAGCACGCGGCCCGTCGCGTCCACCTTGACGGTCGACAGCCCGGAGCGCAGCAGGCTGTCGCGGGTCGCGTATCCATACCATTTCGAGCGGTCGCGCGGCGGCGCGATGCCCTCCACCGAGAGGCCGGACTGGTTGCGCGAGGCGTTGCCGTTGGCGCCGTCGGAGAGCCAGGGCACGATCCGCGCCGCGATCGCCGCCGCCCACATCCATGCCGGATGCGGCGTGTCGGCCGACGCCGGCCGCGCCAGGCACGAAATGTGCCGGTCGTCCTGCGCCAGCCCGTGCGTGGTGAGGTTCGAGATCGTGTCGGTGAGCGGGTAGAACACATGCCCGTAGAGCTGCACGTTCCAGGCCCAGCGGCCGGAAACGTCCGACATGAGCGCCTTGTAGCGGCCGATGTTGGTCGCGTCGGAGAACGGCGAGACGATCCAGTCGAACGGGTCGTCGCCGAGTGCCGCCAGCGCGGCGGAAAGATCGGGATTGCCCGAGCCCGCCGTGCCGACCGCCTCGGTGATCCGGCCGGTAAATGCGTTGTCTCCGGCCAGCACCGGAATGTAGATATCGCTGTCCGACAGCAGCGCCCCGGCATGCCGCGCCGTCAGGGCCACGACATCGTCGGTCACCGCCGAGGTATAGGGCAGCGAGGCCTCGGTGAGCGGATTGTAGTAGCCGGTGATCGCCGCGTGCAGCGCTGCCGCCACGTCGTTGACCGTGTCGCCCGCGCCGATCGCTACCTGCAGGGGCTCCCCCGCGATCTCGATGACGCCGACCCCGCCCGCCGCCGGCACGCTGTCCACCGTCAGCGTGCGGATTTCGGCCGTGCCGACGGCCGGCGTCGACACGATCCACAATTCCTGCGCCGGCGCATTGCGCCTGGCCGCGCGAACCATGTCGTCGAGCATGGAGCCCGCCCCCGCGAGCCGCCGGCCCTCCATGGTCGAAGGGCAGATCACGGGCACGTTGTCTGTCATCTGCCCGGTCGAGATTTTGTGGCCGATGAGCAGCATCCGCGAGGAATTCTCGAACTGCCCGCCCGAATTCACCTCGAAGGTGAAGATCGGCGCGACCAGGTTGCCGGGAATGGTGTTGAAGACGGTCATGTCCGTTTCCTCTTGGCTTCAGGAGTTCGTTCGGGCGAAGCCCGCGAGGCCGACCGGCCGCCGCCCGTCGTCGCGCGCCCCGCCGGAGCGACAGGAGGCGTGGCCTCCGGTGCGTCGCGTGAGGCATCTGGAGAGACTTCCACAATCCCGCCTTCGGCGATCAGCGTGGCGTAGAACCTGCTCTCCGGATCGACCGCCTCGCCCTTCTCGCCCGGCCGGAAAAGCCGCCCGCCCCGATCCGGCATCGGCACCCGCACCTCGGGATCGGCCAGTCGATACCGCCGCGTCATCTCGAAACCTCGAAGCTCGGCCTCTTCCTCGCCCCGTTCACGGGGAGAGGATAGCAAGGCCCGGTGAGGCACAGCCGAACCGCCGGCCGCGCTTGGTGAGGGGCACTCACCGCAGATCCCCCGTCGACGACACGAACTCCGCATCCGCAGCCGGCGCGATCCGGATATCCTCCAGCGCCACACGCCCGATCGCCGCGAAATGCGCGCCGAGTTCGTCGAGCCGGGCCTTGGCATAGGAATCAGCGGGCAGCCGTGCCGCCAGCGTCCGGAGCGGCTCCGGCAGTCCGGCCGCGTCGGAAAACACGTCGTCGCGCGCCAGACAGGCGAGCCGCATGGTGGTGCGCTGGAAGCGCAGGCCGAGTTCCGGCACCGCGAACGGCTCCCAGTCGATCCGCCGCACGCCTCGGATCATGTCGCGAAACAGATCGCCCTCGGGCGCGAAGAGAAGCGTGCGCCGGATCTGGCCGCAGAGCGCCGCCAGCACCAGCCGCGCCTCCGGATCGTCTCCCGCCATCGCGTCGACGAAGGGATCCCCGTCGTCGTTCACCACGACGGCCAGTTCGGCCACGAACTCGATCTCGATCGACGCGTCGGTATCGTCGAACTCGGCCGCCTCGCCGCGCGTGTCGGCGCGCGACTGGCGCGAATAGACGGCCACCACCGGCGTATACCCGTCCTCGCCCGCCCGGTCGTCGAGTTCGTTGAGCGCCGCCGACCGGCTGTCGAAGATCCGCGCGCCCGCCAGCGTCGGCCACGGCCCCCCGCCCTGGTTCGCCAGCGTCGGCGACAAAACCTCGATCGCGGCCAGCCGCGCTGCCTCAGCTGAAAGCATGACGTCCCTTCCGCGCGATGTAGGAAACGGCCGGAGGCCGGGGCCGCGACCGCGGCCCGCCGGCAGTCCGGCGCGCCCGCGCAGGCGCGGACCATCAGGTCCGCTGGCGTGAGCGCTAGAGCGTTTTCCGATCGGATAGAATTGGGAAACGCGACAGGCCGCGACCGCGACTGGCGCGCGCGCCTGAACGGCGAGTGAACGCCGTCCGGCGTTACGGAGTAAAGCTGGACGGAAAAGCTCTTAGTCGCTGCCGCT
>CATMOC010000278.1 GCA_950071955.1 uncultured Mesorhizobium sp.
AGTCATGCCGGGGGAGAAAGTCGAAAAACCCCTGGAAGAAGCCTTGCTGTTTCATACCGAGGCCTATGGCATCGTCGTTAATAGACCCGCCCGGCGGATGTTAATGGTGTCGAAGGAAATGCCGCCCAAGGTGGATCTGACCATCGATATCACCAAAGGCACGTTCATGAACTGGATCATGGAGGCCTTTTCAACCCTGGCCCAAGACGAAAATCGGGTTCTCCGCGTTATCGGCAAGTCGTCAAAGGACCCCACGGTCTTGGTCGAGGTGCTGATCGACGCGAGTTCCGCCATCGGCAAGGCCGATCCGGCCAACATCTCCGACGTCTGGCTTGAATCGGCCATTACCACGATCATGGATTGCGAGGATTCGGTCGCCGCCGTCGACGCCGAGGACAAGGTCGTCGTCTACCGTAACTGGCTCGGCCTGATGAAGGGAGACCTGACCGAGGAGGTCGCCAAGGGCGGCAAGAGCTTCGTCCGCAAGCTCAATCCCGATCTCGACTATACGGCGCCGGACGGCTCGACCTTCGAGGTGATCTGCCGCTCGCTGATGCTCGTGCGCAACGTAGGCCACCTGATGACCAATCCGGCCATCCTCGACCGCGACGGCAACGAGGTGCCGGAAGGTATCATGGATGCCATGATGACCGCCGCGATCGCGCTGCACGACGTCGGTCGCCCCGGCGGCCCGAAGGGACGCCGCAAGAACAGCCGCGCTGGTTCCATGTACGTCGTCAAGCCGAAGATGCACGGGCCCGACGAGGTCGCCTTCGCCGTCGAGATATTCGCCCGCGTGGAGGATGTGCTGGGCATGGCGCGCAACACGATCAAGATGGGCATCATGGACGAGGAGCGCCGCACGACGGTGAACCTCAAGGAGGCGATCCGCGCGGCGAAGGATCGCGTGGTCTTCATCAACACCGGCTTCCTCGACCGCACCGGCGACGAGATCCATACCTCGATGGAGGCCGGCCCGATGATTCGCAAGGGCGACATGAAGCAGGCCGCCTGGATCCAGGCCTACGAGAACTGGAACGTCGACATCGGGCTGGAATGCGGCCTGGCCGGCCATGCCCAGATCGGCAAGGGCATGTGGGCCATGCCCGACCTGATGGCCGCCATGCTGGAACAGAAGATCGGACATCCGAAGGCCGGCGCCAACACCGCCTGGGTGCCGTCGCCCACGGCGGCGACGCTGCACGCCACGCACTACCACAAGGTCGATGTCGTGGACGTGCAGGCGGGGCTGAAGAAGAGGGGAAGAGCGAAGCTCGACGATATCCTGTCGGTGCCCGTTGCAGTGCGGCCGAACTGGACGCCGGAGGAGATCCAGAAGGAACTCGACAACAATGCGCAAGGCATTCTCGGCTACGTCGTGCGCTGGATCGACCAGGGCGTCGGCTGCTCGAAAGTGCCCGACATCAACGATGTCGGCCTGATGGAAGACCGCGCGACGCTGCGCATCTCCTCGCAGCACATGGCGAACTGGCTGCACCATGGCGTGTGCACGAAGGAACAGGTGATGGAGACGATGAAGCGAATGGCTGCCGTCGTGGATCGCCAGAACGCCGGCGATCCGCTCTACCGCCCGATGGCGCCCGACTTCGACAGCTCTATCGCCTTCCAGGCCGCCTGCGACCTCGTCTTCAAGGGGCGCGAGCAGCCGAACGGCTACACCGAACCGGTGCTGCATGCACGCAGGCTGGAACTGAAGGCGCGCGAACGGGCGGGCTGAGGCGCCCGGCGAGACAGGGCGCCGTCCGACGACCCGGTGCCGCCTCGGTCAGGGACGGACGTAGGACCAGCCCTGCTCCTGCAACTCCATCAGGCGAACCACGCCGGAAGGCACGATGTGCGCCTCCGAAAGCAGGGGAATGTCCTTGCCGGCCTTCTTCGTCATCGCCGCGAGCGTGTTGCCGCAGGCGGAAAACTCCACGTCCGGACTCTCCTTCGCCATCGCCGAGATGCGGTCCTTCACCGGACTATCGGCGACGTACATGTTGAGACCCGGCCCATAGGCGACGATCTCGATCGCCACGTCCTCGCCTTGCGTCGCATAGTAGGCCTTCACGTTCTGGGCATTGTTGAGAGCCAGGTTCATTACAGCCGGATCGTTCTGGTCGACATGTATGGCGAGCCTGTGCTCCGCCTCCTCCGCCTGCGCACAAAACGTCGTCAGGGCAAGCGCGACTACGGCGACGAAATGGAAAGTCTTCATTGCTTCCTCCCGGATTTTCATATGCAGCAAATCCAATACGTCCCATGGCGGAATTGCAAGGCGATTGCCGCGGCGGTCGAGACAGGCACTTTCGTAGCGCTTGTCCAAGCCCGGCCATTTGCCTAAGGGTCGAAAAATGAAGCTCCTCGCGATCGACACGGCCGCCGAACTCTGCGCCGCGTGCGTCTATGAAGGCGATTGCGCGCGCGAACTCGGCCGCCAAGTGCTCGACATTGGCAAGGGCCATGCGGAAACCCTCATGGGCGTCATCGAACGGGCGCTCGCGGCCGCGCAGACCGGCTACCATGATCTGGAGGGGATCGCGGTGTCGGTCGGACCGGGATCGTTCACCGGCGTCCGCATCGGCGTGGCCACCGCCAGGGGGCTGGCACTGGCGCTGAAGGTACCGGCGGTCGGCGTGACCACGCTGGCGGGGATCGCGCTCGAGGCGCGACAAACGTTCCCCGCGCGGAGCGTCATGTCCGTTCTCGACGCCAGGCGCGAAGAACTCTACGTTGCGATCTATGGCCTCGACGGCGCGGTCCTCGTCCCGCCGGCGATCATGTACGCGGAGGACGCGGCGCGGCTGGCGAACGAGCATGGGTTCGTCCTCTCCGGCTCCGGCGCGGATATCGTCCGCGATGCCGCGCGCGTTCCACTCGACATCGCCGGTCGAGAGCGGACGGCCGACATCGCCAGCTATGCCGCGCTCGCGGCGACCGGCGGTCTGGCTGCCGAAAAGCCCCGGCCGCTCTATCTTCGCGGCGCGGATGCCCGCCCCCAGGAAGGTTTCGCATTGCCGAGAAGGACCGCCTGATGCGGGTGCCCTTCATCAATGGCAGGAAGAGGGAGTTCCTGATCGATCCGCTCGCGGTCCGCGACACCACGGCGATGGCGCTGCTGCACCAGGAGGATTTCTCCAGGCCCTGGACCGCCGTCGAATTCGCCGGGCTTCTCGATCAGGAGCCGGTGTTCGGCTTCGCCGCGCGGGAAATCGGCCGCCCTGCCGCGCTCCCGGCCGGCTTCGTGCTCGCGCGCCAGGCGGCTGGCGAGGCCGAGATCCTGACAATCACGGTCGCGCGTTCCTTCCGCGGCGGCGGTCTGGGATGGGCTCTCATGGACGCCGTGTTGCGGCAACTCTATCACCAGCGAGCCGAAGCGCTCTTCCTCGAGGTCGACGAGACCAATCTCGCTGCCCTGGCGCTCTACCGGCGAATGCGTTTCCGGGAGGTGGCCAGGCGTCCAGCCTACTACGCGCATCCGGGTGCCGCGCCGACGACGGCCCTCGTCATGCGCCGCGATCTTCGCTAGGTCCACAGGGCGGAGCATGGGTTCGATCCGGCGGGGATAGCTGCAGGCATGATCGGATGGACGAGGACGGGGCTGGTTCTGCTCTGCGTGACCATTGCGAGCCTGATCGGGATTCCGGTGCAGATCGTGGCGCTGCGGACCGGGATACCGCACCCCGGAACGATTCCCCGGCTCTTCCACGGCATGGCCCGGCGTCTCCTGGGAATCTCCGTTCGCGTATCCGGCCGTCCGGCCGCCGACAGGCCATTGCTGCTCGTGGCCAATCACGTTTCCTGGACTGACATCGTCGTCCTCAGTTCGCTCGCGCCGATGAGCTTCGTGGCGAAGTCCGACATGGCGGACTGGCCCGTCTTCGGCTTGTTCGCGAAGCTCCAGCGCAGCGTCTTCGTCGAGCGCAACCGGACGAGGAGTTCTCGCAAGCAGGCGAACGAACTGGGCGATCGGCTTGCCGAGGGAACGGTCATGGTGCTTTTCGCCGAAGGCACGACGTCGGACGGAAACATCGTGATGCCGTTCAAGAGCACCCTCTTCGGCGCAGCGCAGGCGGCCCTCGTGAGCGATGCCGGCAAGCGTCTCGAGATCGAGACGGTCCACATCCAGCCCGTGACCATCGCCTACACGCGGCTGCAGGGCATGCCGATGGGACGACTTCACCGCACCCATGCCGCCTGGATCGGCGAAAGCGACCTCGTTCCGCATCTCGGGGCCTTGATCCGGGAGGGCGCGATGGACGTCGAGGTACATTTCGGCGAGCCGGTCCCCTTCACGGTCCGCAGCAAGCGCAAGAACGTGGCGCTGGAGATCGAAGCAGTCGTCCGCGCGAAGATGGCAGAGATCCTGCGCAGTCCTCACTGAGCTTCCGCAAGACGGCCGGCGCGGCAAACAACAACATGACGTAACGTAATTAACTCAAATTTTAGTTGGTACACGTAGCCATTTTCGAGCGGCTTTTCTTCCGTCTCCGGTTCGCCTTTGACGATCGGGGAGAACACGGGGGTGTTTCGAGGAAAAGCCGGCAAGAACGAGGGTTTTGCGGCAGCGCGATGACCGCCGCAACGGGGACTGGGATCGATGAAGAACCTCAAGATATCCGGCAAGCTGGGATTGGGTTTCCTGGCGGTGGTGGCGATCATCGTGGCGATGAGCGCCGCGGCATTGTCGCATCTGGGAAAGATCAGCAATGCCGCCGCCGCTGCAGAGCAGTCCAAGCTGATGGCAGGCGCGGCGATGAACGCGCGGATGGCGCTGGCCCGCGTGGAGAATTCCTGGCGCGGCTACCTCCTGTCGCAGGACGACTATTATCTCGGGCGCCTCGATCATCATGAGAACACCCTTCGCCAAAGGATCGGCGAGCTGAAGCAACTGGACGCAGCCCCGGAGACGGCGGCCGAACTCGACAAGGTGACGTCGGCCCTCGATGTCTACCGGACCGAGGTCTTCGAAGAAGGCAAACGGCTGATGCGCGATCCCGCCTCCCGCTTCAAGGCCATCGAAATGGTCGGTCACGACGGGAAGGCGGACGAACTCATTGCCCCCATCGAGGATGGTATCGACCTCGTGATCGGGCAGGAGGTCGAAAAGAACGCGCTCGCTGCGCAGGCGCTGACATCGTCGGTCGACGACGCGCGCTTCGCCTTGTGGGTCGGGCTGATCGTCTCCGTGCTGATGGCCGGCGGAGTCGGCTTCCTTCTCGCGCGCATGATCGCCACCCCGATCCGCGGTCTCACCGGGACCATGGGCCGGCTGGCCGAGGGAGACCACGAGGTCGAGGTCCCCGCGACGGGCCGCCGGGACGAGATCGGCCGGATGGCGCAGGCGGTGCAGGTCTTCAAGGATGCGGCGATCGAGAAGCTGCGCCTCGAGGCGCGGTCGGTGGAGATCCGCGAGGGAGCGGAAGCCGAACGCAATCGCACCGAAGCCGAGAAGGCGCGGGAGGCTCAGGAGGATCATGTCGCGGTGACGGCGCTCGCCGCCGGCCTGGCAAGCCTCGCGAGCGGTGACCTGACCCATCGCATCGAAGCCCAGTTTTCATCCAAGACCCAGAAGCTGAAGGACGACTTCAACTCCGCCATCGCGCAGTTGCAGGCGACGATGTCCTCCGTCACCGGGGCGG
>CATMOC010000279.1 GCA_950071955.1 uncultured Mesorhizobium sp.
GGAGCTCGAACGGCTCGGCAAGGCCGATCTCGCGGCGGTTCGCAGGCGTGTCCCGATGGGCCGCATGGGGCGGCCCGACGAGATCGCACAGGCGCTGCGGTTCCTGGCTTCGGACCGGGCTCGCTACGCGACGGGATCGGTGCTCGCCGTCGACGGCGGCTGGGCCTCCTTCAACCAGCCGGGCGATGCGCATGCGCCGGTCGACGGAACTCCGGCGGAAGAACTCGCGCTCCCCGACCTCCCGGACAACGGGCGCATCGTGGCGGTGACGGGCGCCGCCCGTGGCATCGGTGAAGCGATCGCGCGGACTTTCGCCGCCAACGGAGATACGGTGGTGGCGCTCGACCAGGATGGGGCAGGCGCGATGGCGCTCGCGAACTCGCTTGGCTCGCCGCATCTCGGTCTCGCTTTGGACGTGACCCTGGAGAAGCCTGTCGTGGAGGCTTTCGAGGCAATCCGGGCCCGCTTCGGCCGCATCGACTTGCTGATCAACAACGCGGCGATCGCCGACGCCTTCAAGCCGGCCCTTGACCAGTCACCCAGCGACCTGGAGGCGGTGCTGGACGTGAACCTTGCGGGCGCCTTCCTTTGCAGCCGGGAAGCGCTGAAAGCGATGGGGTCGGGTGGAATGATCCTGAACGTCGGATCGATCAACACTTTCCTGCCGTTTGCGCCGCGGCACGCCTACGGCGCATCGAAGGCCGGCATCGACATCCTCACCCGTTGCATGGCGGCCGAACTGGGTCCATCGGGAATCCGGACCGCGACGATTGCCCCCGGTTACATCCGGACGCCCGGGGTGGCGGCACTCGAACGTGAAGGCCACATCGACACGCTCGCAATCCGGCGCCGCATCCCGATGGGAGACCTGGGCCGGCCTGAAGACATTGCGGATGCGGCCCTGTTCCTCGTTTCGCCCGAGGCATCTTATGTGAACGGCTCGATTCTCTACGTGGATGGCGGATGGACCTCGTTCGGCAATGCCGGCAATGCATGCATGGTCGGCGGTGATACGGCGACCGAGGCGGCGGAGTAACAGGCCACGCACGTCGACCAGGTTGCCTCCGCGTCATCCTCAGGCTGAGTTCGGCCGATCCCAGGACGATACGCTTCGCGGGCGATCCAGCTGGAGGCGGGTTGCCGGGGCGCGCGAATGCGGGTGAACGTGCGAAAATCCCAGCCAGTTGTTGGGACGTGCGCGGATGTATTGCGGCGGATATGCGATGTCGTCGCCGAGTGCCGCCGCGGCATGGAGCCCCCAGCGCGGATTGTCCAGAAACGGCCGCGCCAGCGCGACGAAATCGGCATCCCCGCTCGCAATGATCGCCTCGGCCTGGTGCGGATCCAGGATCATGCCCACGGCCATGGCGGTCATCCCGATCTGCTTTCTCACGGAGGCCGCGAACGCAACCTGGTGCCCGGGCGTCGCCGGCGGGATCCTTATGCCGGGCGCGATGTTGCCGGACGACATCACGACGTAGTCGACGCCAATGGATTTCAACTCCGCGGCCAGCGCGAGAGCGTCTTCCAGCGTGGATCCGTCCGGATGCCAGTCCGTGCTGTTCAGACGAAACCCGAGGGCACGCTCGCGCGGCCAGACCTTCCGGACTGCTTTTGCGACCTCACAGGCGAACCGGTTCCGCTTTTCGATCGTCCCGCCCCAGTCATCGGTTCGCCGGTTCGTGATCGGAGAAAGGAACTCATGGATCAGATAACCGTGGGCGCCGTGGATCTCGACGAGGTCGAAGCCAGCCCGCACGGCGCGTTCGGCGGATCGGGCAAAGGCGTCGATGATGCGGCGGATGCCGGTCTCGTCCAATTCCTGCGGCGTCTGCCAGCCTTCGTCGAACGCGAGTGCCGACGGTGCCAGCGGTTTCCACGGCCCCTCTTCCGGCGGCAAGGGTTCGCCGCGCCAGCGTTCGGGAATCGTTCGGGTCGCCGCCTTCCGGCCGGTATGCGTCAGCTGAATGCCGATTTTCGCAGAGGAGAGCGTCCGGAGATTTCCCACCAACTCGCTCAACGCGCTTTCTTGAGCGTCATCGTACAGGCCCATGTCGCCGCGCGTGCCGAGGCCTTGGGGCTCGACCGCCGTAGCTTCTACGATGACGAGACCCGCGCCCGAAATCATCATCTGACCGAGATGCACGAGGTGCCAGGGCTGCGCGATGCCGTCCACGGCGCTGTACTGGCACATCGGCGAAACCACGAGGCGGTTCTCGAGGCGAAGGCCACCCAGAAAACCCTCCGAAAACAGCACGCTCATCACATCCTCCCTGAATTCATGCGACGTTGGCAGTTCAACGGGGCGGATGCCACTGCGAAGAGGAAAGCCTGCGCAATTTCAGGAACATAAATTTCATCACAGCCACGGGATCGAACGCGATGCTGGTGTATAGGAACCTCGAAGCACGGCAGCCGTGGTGTCAGGGTCGGCTTCCCTTCCCTCTCACGGGGGTGGCGTAGGCGGCCGGCGGCGGTGCGGCTGGGACAAGCAAGATGCGCTTGTGCATCGGAGGAACCGACTTGAAGAACCGACAGATCTATTTTTTCCGCCGGCCGGACGGCAACCCGACGGCCGAGGTCTTCCAGGAGCGCGTGGTCGATGTCGGCGTACCGGGCGACGGCGAGATCCTTTGCCGAAACCTGACTGTCTCGGTCGATCCCTACCTGCGGCTCAAGATGTACGAGCGCCGCAGCTATACGCCGCCACTGCGGATCGGCGAGGCGATTCCGGGTCGGGCGGTCGCGGAGATCGTGGCGTCGCGAGCGCCCGGCTTCGAGCAGGGCGAACGGGTCGCGATCTATGGCGGCTGGCAGCAATACGCAGTCGTGCGTGCCCAGGCCGCAAGGAAGATCGATCTGGCGAGCTTTCCGGCGGGCGCCTGGCTGGGACCACTGGGAATGACCGGCATGACCGCCTATGCCGGCCTCACCCGTATCGGCAAGCCGCAGCGAGGCGAGACACTGGTAGTCTCGGGTGCGGCCGGCGCGGTGGGTGGGCTCGTCGGACAGATTGGACGTATGATGGGATGTCGCGTCATCGGAATCGCCGGCAGCGCAGAGAAGTGCCGTATCGTTCGCGATGAATTCGGCTTCGACGCGTGCCTCGACTATCGGGAGCCGGACCTTGCGGGGCGGCTCGAGAGCGTCTGCCCGGAAGGCTGTGACATTTATTTCGACAATGTCGGCGGCGAGATTTCCCGGCAGGTCACGGCCCGCTTCAACGACTTCGGCCGGCTCGTGGTCTGTGGCCTCATTTCTCAGTACAACGGCCAGCAGCCGGCGGAGGCGACGGCGCAGGACGAGTTCATGCGCCTTATCCTGACGCGAAGGCTGACCGTCCGAGGCTTCATCGTTTCCGATCTGGAAGGCGAGTGCCCGGAATTCGAAGAAACGATGGGCGGCTGGCTTCGGGCCGGAAAAATCGTTCACCGCGAGCACCCTCGGTACGGTTTCGAGCAGATCGTGCCGGCCTTCCTCGGATTGCTCTCCGGCGAAAATACCGGCAAGTCGATCGTTCATATTGCAGAAGAGAAATCGGCCTAGCGGCGCGTTTTTCGCGTTGTGTTCAACGAAACAAATGAAGCGCGTAATGCCTTCGACGAACGTTCAGAATTGACAAGCGATTCCGTCGGATAGGCGGACAGTCGCGGATGCTTGGGTACTAGCGTTCGGTGGACCTCAGCTCCACCAGTGGCAGTAATTTTTCGAGTTTCCCCTCAAGCATGGCGCCGCTGGCCGCGTGCGCGCCCTTGCCTGTCCGTCCGACACGAACCATTTGCTTGGGAACGCACCTGCCGGCAGGCGCGGGCGGTTTCGTGTCTCGAAAGGGGGAGCCGATGAGATATGTGTGGCTTTCCTTCGGCGTGATCTGCGTCGGTCTCGGCGGCGCGGGCGCAGTGCTGCCGCTGCTGCCGGCAACGCCGTTCCTGCTGCTTGCCGCCTGGGCGTTCGCCAAGAGTTCAGACCGGTTCCACGACTGGCTCATGGATCATCCGACACTTGGTCCGCCCATCGTCGCATGGAAGACGCGGCGGGCGATCTCTCGCAATGCCAAACTGTTGGCCATGGCGTCGCTCGCAGCCAGTCTCGCGATCTCGATCCTGGCCGGAGTGTCCTCGACGATCCTGGCTATCCAGCTTGCCGCGCTCGTCGCGGTAGCGGGCTTCATCCTCACCCGCCGCGAGGCCTGAGGCGAGGATGAAGCAGGAGTTTCGGCTGAAGGGTCGCGGTCTACCAGCCGCAGTCCGCTACTGGACCTGATCGAACAGTTCCGCGAAAGTCTTCTTGGCCTTTCCGGTCTGCTTGACGGCCTTCGCCTCTTCGAGGTTCACCGCGTTCCCGACCTGGACCAGCAGCACCATGCCCATGGCGTAGTGGGGCAGGCACTTGACCCCGTAGACGCCCTCCTTGTCGAGGGTGACCGAGACTTCCTCATTGGTCTTGCCCTTGAACGGCTCAGCACCTTCGGGGATCATGCCCTTCATGGTCTCGGCATTGTGCCCCTTGTCGACGGCCACGAAACGGAGCGTGTCGCCCGCCTCGGCCCGCACGAAATCCGGCTCGAAAACCATGGCGCCCTTTGCGCCCTTGTTGAGCATCCTGATCTCGTGCTCGGCCGCATTCGCCGCGCCGGCGATCGCCATCGCCGCCCCGAGCGCCAGCATTGCAATCAGTTTCTTCATGTCCGTGGTCCTTTCATTCATCCGCGCGTCGTGTCGCGCCGCCGGGAGAGGGGATAACGGAGAAAGCCGCGAGCCTGTTTGCGCTCGGTCAAACAACGGAAAGGATGTGCGGCAAGGCCACCGGCATCGATCGGCGCCGGCCACCGCCGCCGACGCGCCTCGCGGCGACGCTTTTCGGCATGCAGATCATGAGCCGACGTCCTATCTTCCGGCCCATTCCAGCCAATTCCGCAATCTTCGAGGTTCCCTTGCCGCCAGGATCGATCATCGAACCCGCCCGCCGGACAGACATCGTTCACGCGACGGACGTGCTCGTCGTCGGTGCCGGCCCCGGCGGGTTGGCCGCAGCTCTGGCGGCGGCGCGGGCGGGCGCCGAGGTGACGCTCGTCGAGCGTTTCGGCTGCTTCGGCGGCAACATCACCGTGGTGGGCGTGGAGGGCTTCGCCTGGTACCGCCACGAAGCGACGGTGGAGGCGAACGGGATCGGACGCGAGTTCGAGGAACGCGCCCGCCAGATGGGGGCGGCCGTGCCCGAGAGCCAGTCACTCAGCTACGAGATCGACAGCGAAGGCTTCAAGCTCGTTGCCGACCGGCTGGTCGAGGAGGCCGGCATCCATCCCATGCTGCACCGCAGCTTCGTCGCGCCCGTCATGGAGGGCGACCGGGTGGCGGGGATCATCGTGGAATCCAAGGCGGGCCGCGAGGCGATCATGGGCAAGGTGGTGATCGACGCGACCGGCGATGCCGACGTCGCCCATCGCGCCGGAGCGCCGACCCACAAGACGCCGGTCGAGGAGATGCAGGCGGCGAGCGTCATGTTTCACCTGGCGGGCGTCGACAAGAAGGTCTTCATGGCCGAGGTGGCGGCCGATCCGCAGACCTACAAGGACTGGTCGACGGGCGAATGGAAGGTCGAGACCGACGGCAAGGAAGACGCGATGTTCTCTCCGTTTCTG
>CATMOC010000280.1 GCA_950071955.1 uncultured Mesorhizobium sp.
GCTCGACGAACATGTCGCCGTCGGAACTTACCCCGGAGAAATCCATGACACAGGTGCGTCGTGACATCGGCGTTGCAAGGGAGCAGGTGCGATGACATCCTCAAGCGAACATGAGCGCCACGCCGAAGAGGTGCGCGCCAAGATGGCCGGAACAGCCGAAGAAATCCGCGAGCGCATGGCGCCTGGCCAGCTCTTCGAGGAAGCGCTCCACTTCATACGTGATTCGAACGGCTCGGCCGCGGTCTCCAATCTCGGTCGCCAGGTGCGGGACAACCCGCTGGCACTCGCGCTGATCGGCGCAGGCGTCGCCTGGCTGTTCGCAGGTCCGCGTCCGGTGCGCCGCGAATACTATCCCTATCCGGACGATCGCCTGGGCTACGAGGACGATCTTTATCCCTATCCGGACACGGCGACCGCCGACGTTACCGGCTATCCCGCGGGATATCCATATGATGACGACGCTACGCGCGCCGAAGGCGTAGGCTACGTCGAGCGCGACGGCAGCAGCGGTAGTTCCTGGAAAGACCTGACTGGCGCTGCCAAGGACAAGGTAGGCGGCGTTGCCGCAGACGCCTCCAGCCGCGTCGGCAGTACTGCCTCCTCGGTATCCGCCTCGGCAAAGAACGCTGCCTCGGGCGTGGCCCATGCAGCGGGTAGCGCTGCCGAAACCGCGAGCCGGATGGCGTCTCGCGCCAGCAGCTACGCCGCGGATACCGCCCGCGAAGGCGGCCGCTACGCCAACTCCGCCGTGCGCGGCGCGGGGCGCTACGCTTCAGACGCTGGGGAATATGCCAGCCGCGGCGCAAGCCAGGCCCGTGACGGCTTCATGACGGTGCTCGACCGCGAGCCGCTGGTCATCGGAGCGATAGGCCTGGCGGTCGGGGCTGCGGTCGGCGCAATGCTTCCCAGCACCCGCATCGAGGACGAGACCTTCGGCAAGACCCGCGACGAGTTGCGCGACGAGGCCGAGCGTCGTCTGAAGCGCGGCTACGAGGACGCCAAGGACGTGGCCGCCAAGAGCTACGCCGCCGCCAAGTCCTCGGCAGACGATGAAGGCCTGATGCCGAAGGACGGCAGGTCGGTCGCCGAGAAGGTCGAAACCGTGGCCGCGGCGGCTGCCAAGACCGCGAAGGATTCGGCCATGGAGAAGGTGGGCGCATCGAGCACCTCGTCAACTTCGGGGACGAGCACGCCCGCAAGCCCCATCGGCAAGCCGATCTGATGCTCAAGCCAGATCGCAACTAAAATGACCCCGCCCTCACGGGCGGGGTCTTCTTTTGCGCGGCTTCAAGCCGGGGCTGTGCCGGTGCGGTCAACAGGGGTTGCGTCAGCGCGATGCACACCGCCGCCCCTTGACCGAACGAGTGGGCGAACATCCTCGCCAGAGTCCCTGCGAAGATGCCGCCCGCAGGAGGGCGGAGCGACATCAGCGAACGATCACAGTTCACTCCCTGAGAAGTCTGAATGCCAGGACGATGCCTCCGAAGAGGTAAGGGAGCCCTCCGAAGACCGCCATCAGCGCGCCGCCCAGCCTCTGGTCCTCCAGCGGCTCGAAGCCCCATGCACCGAGGCAGTACATGGGAGCATAAATGAGGTCCGGCGCCAGGGAGAGCAGGATACCGAGCATCGCCATGTGCATGAAGGTGAACATCATGGCGAGCACGCCGATGCCGGCCGAGGCGCGCGACGCACCCGCAAAGCTGACCGTCCAGATGCCGAGGCCGGCGGCGAGGAAGCTCAACTGCTGCGCGACGAACACCGGATCGCGCGCCGCTGCCGCCTCGTGAGCGGCAGGCGCGTGCCAGCCCCACACGACGATCAGTTCGAACAGCGATGCAGCCACCGCCAGCAGGAGCGGCCGGCTCGATCCGGCCAACGGTTTCCCGAGATTGAGCAGCCCCACCGCGATCAGCGGCGCCGCGACCACCGTGACGCCGAGGTGAAGGATCATGTGAGGCGAGAACGCACGCCGGCTCATTCCGGGGAGCGGCGACAGCCAGAGCGCGCAGAGAATGAGGATGCCGGTGGCGAGCGCCGCAATTGCCCAGGACCGCCGTCGCGCAATCCGAAAGCCGCCCTGCTCAGGGGCGATGTATCGCCCTGACACCTTACCGCGCTTCCCCGATCATCCGCCAGGCCATCGCGGCTGCCAATCAGCATCCAGGCGGTCGCCAAGGCTGATTTGCGCTGGCTCCGGCGCGACGTTCATGGTCCCGCGCCTCGACGCGTCACCGGAGGAACCCGGCATGCATGCGCAGGTTCGCCATCAGTGATTTCAGCATCTTCGGCGGCTGCTCTGGGTCGAGGAAATCGCTGTCGGCCAGTTCTTCCTCGACGGCATTGATCTCTTCGGGTTCGAATGGACAGAGCGTTCGTCCTTCGCCGCGCAGGGTCTCGATCGTTGCGATCAGCGACCCCCCGCATTGCTCGCGCGTCTCCCGCACCTCGACGGGATCGGCGCCGAGATGCTCGGCAACGAGATCGTGGCAGACGTCGAGAATCTTCTCGCGCAGCGGGGCAGCATCTTCGGTCAACTCGATCACGAGATCCGATTCCGTGTCGAAGCCCATCGAGCGGTTGTTGAGATTGGACGAGCCGATCTTGAAGAAGCGGTCGTCGACGATCAGTATCTTGGCGTGGACGTAGATCGGCCGGCCGGCATCGGTCACCGGGGTGTAAATCCGGAAGCGGTCGCCGTAGCGGCTTTTCTTCACCTTCCGCAGCATCTTGAACCGTGCCGAATCCATCACCTCCGCTTCGAGAAATCCGTCGGCCGATTCCGGGTTCACGACGATGATCTCGGGGCCGTCGTCTTCTTCGAGCCTGGCCGCGATCGCTTCCGTTATCGCCCGGGAAGCGAAGTACTGGCTTTCGCAATAGATTGTCTTGCGGGCGCTGGAAATCGCGTCGAGATAGAGCTTCTCGATCTCGGACACCTGCTCGGCCTCGCCGTATTCGGGGATCGTTCGTGCGACCGCGACCTTCACGTCGGTGAAGGTCGGCTTCACGTCCTCCGGCCACACCGGAGAGAGCGGTGGAGGTGGCTCGAGTTGCACGCCAGTCGCCCTCTTCCAGCGGTCGCGTGCGAGTTCGCCGAGGGCGGCGGCCGCATCGCCGTCGACCGCGGCGGTCGCATCGTGCCAGGGTCCGTAGCTCGAACCGCCGGGCCTCTTGCGCCGGTCATCCTCGTCAAGGTGGGCGCGCGTGTCCCAGCGGTCGCTCGTCATGTCGATCCCTCCGCAGAAGGCCAGCACGTCGTCCACGACGACGACCTTCTGGTGATGCGCGGCTCCGGGCGGGTGCATCCGGTCGAGCTTGAAACTCAGGCGCTTGCTGGTGGTCAAGCCCAGAATGGCGAAGGGGGTCGTGCCCCGTCCCAGCGAATAGACCGTGCCGAGATCCCACTTGAGGACGTAGACGCGCAGTTCCGGCCTTTCCTTGACAAGCCAGCGGAGGAAGCCGCCGAGCTTGTTCGGCCCCTCGAGCGTACTGCCTTCGGGCTCGAACTTGATCCGGGTGTCGAAATCCCATCCGATGAGATAGATCGAGTGCCGCGCGGAGAGGAAGGCCTCCTTGACCGCCTTGAAATATCCCGCAGCGTCGACGAGAAGGGCGAAGCGGTCGGCGTGATCGATCCGCCAGCAGTTGCGTCCCGGTTTCAGCATTGGTTCCGTTTTTTCAAATGCCATGTTTTCCCCTGCCGACCCGCTCACAACAGCGGATGGACATATGTGTTCCCTGACAGGAACCAAACATGCCTTTCGGGCGGTAAACGCGGTTTTGCCTGCCTCGTTGCATGGTCCGACCTCCGAGAGATACCAGATCCCGATCGTCAGCGGATGACGCTGATGGAGCCGTCGCTCTCGAGGATGACGGCGCTGGTGTCCTCGACTTCGCGGCCGCCATTCGCGCGGATGGCGCTTTCGACCTCCTCCTCGGTCACCCGCTCCTGCTTCATCGCGTTCCGGCAGAACTCTCCGTTGCGCGCAAGCAGGGACGGTTGCGAGCGGACCACGCGGGCGAAGCCGCTCCAGCGGACCGAGGTGAACGCCACGAGATACTGCATGAGGATCAGAAGCCCCAGCGCGGAGGCGCCTTCGGCCAGCGCGATGCTCTCCTGCAGCAGGATGGCCGAAAGGGTCGAACCGAGGGCGACGGTGACCACCAGGTCGAAGGCGTTGAGCTTCGCCAGCGTCCGCTTGCCGGAGATGCGCAGGAAGCAGACGAGGCAGATGTAGGCGAGCAGGCCCACGAAGAGCGTGCGCACGATACCTTCCCAGTCCTGGAAAAGCATGTTCCCCCAATCCATTTCTATCTCTCCTGTCAGGCAATGCGCGAGCGCACCGGTAAAAGGAAACCGGAGGCCGAGGTGGCCTCCGGTCGGAGTTTTCGATCAGTCAGGCGGGCACATCATGCCTCGATGACGATCTCGACCTCGTCGTCCTGGCCGAGTTCCCGGCCAGCGTCGCCGTTCCAGCGCGGCATCGCGTCGATGTCCTGCTGATTCAGTCCCTGGAGGACGAGTTCGTCGTCGCCACGGACGCCGGTGATGCGATCCAGAGGAAGAGCGACCTCACGGCCACCCATTCCAAGGAACCCGCCATCGGAAAGGACGATGTAGGTGCGGTCACCCTGCACCACGAGGCGGTCGACCTCGCCGAGGTCCTCGCCGCGCCGATTGACAACGTCCCGGTCGATCAGGTCGCCGACCGCGACGCGCATCGCGTCGCCCTGCGGTTCACGGTCGCCCTGCAGACGCGTCATGGCATCGGGAGACATCTCCTGATCGATGCTGGCGGTCTGCTCCTGATCCGAGGAAGCCTCCTGGTTGCCTCCCATACGCTCGATGCGCACGTTCGGCTCGCCAGTGCGGTTGAACGTCACCTGCGGCTCGCCGGCCTGCTGGAACTCGACCTTCGGTTCGGCCGGCTCGTAGCTTACGCGCGGCTGGGCCCGCTCGATGTTGACGGCAGCCTGCTTTTCGCCACCTTCACGCTCGACGATCGGCTGATCGCGCTGGATCTGGACCTCGGCTTCATCCCGGCCCTCGACGTTCACCTCGGGCTGGTCCATCTGGACGCGAACCTGGGGCTTGCCCTGCTCGACCTGGACGTCGGGCTTGGCCTGCGAAACCTTGAACTCCGGCTCGGGCACGTTCACTGCCACGTCGGGCTGCGGCATGCGCACGATGATTTCCGGCTGAGGCTGGTTGATCGTGATCTGCGGACGGGGCATCTCGACGCGAACGGTCGGCTGCGCCTGGCGCACGATCACCTGCGGGGTACCCTGGTCGACGTCGACCTGAGCCTGGGGCTGCGAATACGTGATGCGCGGCGCATTCTGCTCCACCGTCACGCGAGGCTCCGGCTGGTCGACGATGATGCGGCTCTGGTCCGCGTCGGCCTGCATCTGCTGCTGGCCAGCGTCGTTCTGCGCCATGCGGTCGCGGCGGTCGAGTTCGGCGATCCCCTTCTCGGCCTGTGCCACGTAGCGGGCGCATTCCCTGCGGCCGGCATCATCGATCACGCCGTTGGCGCGATCGATCCACTCGGCGCGGAAACGGTCCTCATAGTCGTTGACGATGATCTGGAGACGCTGGCAGGCCTGCGCGGCCGCCTTCTGGTCTGCT
>CATMOC010000281.1 GCA_950071955.1 uncultured Mesorhizobium sp.
CGCCATTGCCGAAGAGCGTGCCCTCGACACGGTCGGCACCGGCGAGCAGGCCGAGCTCGGTGGCGGCGATGCCGGTGCCACGGTCGTTGTGCGGATGCAGCGAGACCAGGATGTTCTCGCGGTTGTCGAGCTGGCGGCACATCCACTCGATCTGGTCGGCATGGATGTTGGGCGTCGACATCTCGACGGTGGCCGGCAGGTTGAAGATCAGCTTGTTACGGGGAGTCGGCTTTACGATCTCGGCGACCGCGTTGCAGATCTCCAGCGCGACTTCGAGCTCGGTCCCGGTGAAGCTTTCAGGCGAATACTCGAAGCGGTAGCCGCCGCCCGACTTGGCCGCCATGTCGGTGATCATCTTGGCTGCGTCGGTAGCGATCCGTTTGATCCCGGCGACGTCCTTCTCGAACACCACGCGCCGCTGCAACTCGCTCGTGGAGTTGTAGAAATGGACGATGGGCGTCTTCGAGCCCTCGAGCGCCTCAAAGGTGCGGGTGATCAGTTCGGGGCGGCACTGCACCAACACCTGCAGATCGACCTCGTCGAGAACGTTGCCTTCCTCGATGCACCAGCGGGCGAAGTCGAAGTCGGTCTGCGAGGCCGAGGGGAAGCCGATCTCGATCTCACGAAAACCCATGTCGAGCAGCAGGGCGAACATGCGCGCCTTGCGGTCGTGCCCCATCGGGTCGACTAGTGCCTGGTTGCCGTCGCGCAGGTCGACCGAGCACCAGATCGGCGCCTTCTCGATGCGCTTCGACGGCCATGTGCGGTCGGCGAGGTTCACCTGCGGATAGGCATGGTATTTGCGCGGCGCGTCGGGCATGCCGCCATGGGGCGGCTCGTGGGTCGGAATCGCCTTCCCGGCGGTCGCAAAGGTCTCGGGCTTGTTCATCGTCGTCTCTCCCGCGCTGCCGGATTCGCAAAACGGCGCGCTCATCTAACGGATTGGCTGAATGGGCACTTCGGGAGCATGGCGCATCGGCGTCACATCGATCGCCGGGCGCTCCCTTTCAGCGGACCCGGCGATCGCCGATAAGGCCGAGAAGAAGGAGAGCCGAGGAAAGCGCGCGCAGCGTCTCGCCGGCGAAGTGCCGGTAATCGGATCGGGCTGCGATGTCGCGCGGACTGGACATGCGCGGCGGTATACCGGAGCCGGAGGAGAGAGGCAAGCCGGGATGATGGACGAACAACGCCGAGACTTGATCTCAGCAGAGGCCGGACTTCCGCGCCGTATCAACGGATACCATTGGGGTGGTGAATTGACCTGGACCATGTGATGGTCCATCTATGGTAGAGTAATCAATTGGGACGATCATGAAGATAACGGTCACCGAGGCAAAGGCACACCTGACGGAACTGGTCCGGCGAGCCGAGGCTGGCGAGGAGGTGATCCTCACCCGCCGCGGACAGGCCGCAGTGCGTCTCGTGGCCGCCACGCCGGCATCATCTGCGCGGACCCGCCGGGTGCTCATGGAAAGCGTGAGGAAGTCTGGCGGAAGCAAGGCCATGCCGGGACCGGACGCCGCGAGGAGCCAGGATTTTCTCTACGACGACGACGGGTTGCCGGTTTGATCGCGGTCGACACATCCGCGCTGATGGCGATCGTGCTGGATGAACCATCGGCGGAAGCGTGCATGGCCGCACTCGAGACGGACGATGCGCTCCTTATCTCCGCTGGTACCGTCGCGGAAGCGTTGAGCGTTGCGGAAAGGCGCGGCGTCGGTGAGGAGATGATCGAACTCATCGGCGGCATGGGTTTCGAAGTTGCCGGCGTCACCCTGGCGGACGCGCACCGGGTTGCCGGGGCGTACCGGCGCTGGGGAAAGGGAGTACATCCCGCCTCACTAAACTTCGGCGATTGCTTCGCCTACGCGCTGGCGCATCAGCAGGACTGTCCCTTGCTCTATGTCGGTCGGGACTTCGCTGCTACGGATGTCCAGTCGGCGCTCTGATCGCCGTTTCCTGATCCACCGGGCCACTTGCACTCCGCAACATACCCGGTAGTATGTCGGTTGCAAGGGAGGAGTATCCATGACGTTTGCGCGGGTGAACGGCGTCGTTCTGCATTTCGAGGATCGCGGCGAAAAGGCCATGCCGACGCTGGTCTTTGCCAACTCTCTGGGCACCGATTTCCGCATCTGGGATGCAGTGCTCAGCCTGCTGGGCAATCGCTTCCGCTTCATCCGCTACGACAAGCGTGGCCACGGCCTCTCCGAGGCGACGCCGGCGCCCTATACGTTGGACGATCATGTCTCCGATCTGGAATCGCTGCTGGAGCATCTCGGCGTAACCTCATGTGCCGTCGTCGGATTGTCCGTCGGCGGGATGATCAGCCAGGGCCTCGCGGCCAGGCGGCCGGACCTCGTCAAGGCGATGATCCTGATGGACACCGCCCACAGGATCGGCACCGCGGAGATGTGGAACCAGCGCATCGAAGGCGTCGTCAGGAACGGGATCGCATCGCTTGCCGACGGAATCATGCTTCGCTGGTTCACCCCCGCCTATCGCACACCGGAAAACCCCGACTTCGTCGGCTATACCGCCATGCTGACGCGCACCACCGTCGACGGCTATGCCGGCACCTGTGCGGCGCTGCGCGACGCGGACCTCACGGAAAGCACCAAGGCGCTGAAATTGCCCGTGCTGGCGATGGTCGGCGACCAGGACGGCTCGACGCCGCCCGAACTGGTGCGTTCGACTGCCGACCTCATCCGGGGTGCCGAATTCCGCATCATCCCCGACGCCGGCCACCTGCCCTGCATCGAGCAGCCGCAGGCGGTCGTCAACCTTATGTCGAACTTCCTGAAGCAAGTGCGTTTTTCCTGAGAAGCCCGCCCGAGGGGTTCACTCGTTCCACCTGGAGAGCAGCATCATGACCGATTACGTGACCGTGAGTCGCGATGGAGACATCGCCATCGTCACGCTCGACAACCCGCCGGTGAACTCGCTGAGCCATCACCTGAGGAAGCCGCTGAACGAAGCGCTGCTGAAGCTGCGCGACGACGCTTCCGTGAGGGGCGTAGTGCTGGCCTGCGCCGGACGGACCTTCGTCGCGGGCGCCGATATCACGGAGTTCGGCACGCCGAAGGCCACCGCGTCGCCGAACCTCCGCGAACTGATCGTGACGCTGGAAAGCTTCGCCATGCCCACGATGGCGGCGATCCACGGGACCGCCTTCGGCGGCGGCCTTGAACTCGCCATGGGCTGTCATTTCCGCGTCGCCGACCCGAACGCGAAATTCGGGCTGCCGGAGGTGAAGCTCGGCATCCTGCCCGGCGCCGGCGGCACCGTGCGCCTGCCGCGCCTGATAGGGCCGGAGAAGGCGCTGAAAGTCATCGTATCCGGCAATCCGATCGGCGCGAAGGAAGCGCTCGCCGAAGGTCTCGTCGAGGCGATCTATGAGAGCGACCTCGTTGCCAACGCGGTGAAATTCGTCCGCGAGAAGGCATCTTCCGACGCGCCGCTGATTGCGGTGCGCGACCGTGAGGACAGAATCGCGTCCGCAAGGGCCGATCTTCCCGGCTTCGAGGCCAAGGCCGCCGAACTCCTGAAGAAGTCGCGCGGCCTCGACGCGCCGAAGCGCTGTGTCGACGCGGTGCGCAATTCGGTGACCATGCCGTTCGACGAGGCGCTGACCACGGAGCGAAAGTACTTCGTCGAACTGGTCGAGGGCGATCAGTCGAGGGCGCAGCGGCACCTGTTCTTCGCCCAGCGCGAGGCGGCGAAAGTCGCGGGCGTCGGACCGGACGTGAAGCCGCGCCAGGTGAAACGGGCAGGCATCATCGGCGCCGGCACCATGGGCGGCGGCATTGCCATGTCCTTCCTCAACGGCGGCATTCCAGTCACCATCCTGGAAATGACCCAGGAAGCCCTCGACCGCGGCACGGCCAACATGGCGAAGAACTACGACATTTCGGTCAGGCGCGGCTCGCTGACCGAGGAGGCGAAGGCGAAGCGCATGGGCCTCCTGAAAGGCACCACGGACTATGCCGATCTCGGCGACTGCGACCTGATCGTCGAGGCCGTCTTCGAGGAGATGGCGGTCAAGAAGGAGGTTTTCGGCAACCTGGACAGGGTGGCGAAAGCCGGCGCCATCCTCGCCTCCAACACTTCCTATCTCGACGTGAACGAGATCGCCGCCTCGACAAGCCGTCCGTCCGATGTGCTCGGTCTGCATTTCTTCTCGCCGGCCAACGTGATGAAACTGCTCGAGATCGTGCGCGGGGAGAAGACCGCGCCGGACGTGCTTGCCACCGCGCTTGACGTCGCCAAGCGCATCGCCAAGGTGCCGGTGGTCGTCGGTGTCTGCCACGGCTTCGTCGGCAACCGCATGCTCGCCGCGCGCTCGGCCGAACTGGAAGACCTGCTGCTCGAAGGCGCGACGCCGCAGCAGGTCGATAAGGTCTTCACCGACTTCGGCTGGCCGATGGGTCCCTTCGCCATGGGCGACCTCGCCGGCCTCGATATCGGCTGGCGCAACCGAAAGTCCCTCGGCAAGACCGCCGCGATCGGCGACGCGCTGTGCGAACAAGGCCGCTTCGGGCAGAAGACCGGCAAGGGCTACTACATCTACGAAGCCGGTTCCCGCACACCAAAACCCGATCCTGAAGTCGAGGCACTGATCGAGGAAAAGGCGCGCGAAAAAGGCGTCAACCGGCGCGAGATCTCGGCGGACGAGATTGCCGAGCGCACCATGTATCCGATGGTCAACGAGGGCGCGAAGATCCTGGAAGAGGGCATCGCGGCGCGCTCGTCCGACGTCGACATCGTCTGGATCAACGGCTACGGCTTCCCCGTCGGCAAGGGCGGCCCGATGTTCTGGGCCGAACTCGAAGGGCTGGGCAGGATCGTCGACCGGCTCGAGTACTGGCACGGTAGGACTGGAAAGGACGTATTCGCCCCCGCACCGCTCCTGAAGCGGGCCGCATCGGAAGGCACTGGCTTCACCGCCCTCCCGAAAGGCAAGGCCGCCTAGCCATGGACCTCGCCGCCGCTCCCTGGCGCGCCGTCTATCCTCCCGGGCTCTCCCCCGCGGTGGAGCTGAAGGGATTCCCCGTCCACGCGATCGTGGACGAGGCGGCGGCGACATGGCCGGACAAGGAGGCTGTGGTCTTCCGCGACCGGCGGATGAGTTTCAGCAATCTGAAGACGGAGGTCGACCGGACGGCTGCGGCGTTCATCTCGTCGGGTATCGGCAGGGGCGATCGCGTCGCACTGCTCCTTCCGAACACGATCTACCACCTGCTGGCCTTCTTCGGCGCGCTTAAGGCCGGTGCGACCGTCGTGCATCTCTCGCCGCTCGATGCACCGCGCACCATTTTGCACAAGCTGTCCGACAGCGGCGCGCGCGTGGTCGTCACGACCAACATGGGCGAACTGGCGACGGGCGCCGCGAAACTCGTTGCGGCGGGTCTGATCGACCGGCTGATCGTGGGCGTCGGACGCAACCCCGATAAGTCGACACTGTTTTCCGTTGAAGAACGCGTGCGGATGCTCGGGACTCTGACCGAGCAGCTCTGTTGCGACGAGCCGGACGGTGCGCCGGTCACGGTCACGCCCTACGAAGGCCTAACCGTTGACGCCGCGAAACCGCTCGGCGCAAGCATCCTGCCCCGG
>CATMOC010000282.1 GCA_950071955.1 uncultured Mesorhizobium sp.
TCTGGATCTGGCTGGTGCCTTCGTAGAGCGTCATCACGCGGGCGTCGCGCAGGTACTTGGCCGGCGGGTACTCGTCGACGTACCCGGCCCCGCCGTGCACCTGCAGCGCGTTGTTGGCCGCGCGCACCGCCGCCTCGGAGGCGAAGAGCTTGGCCTTGGACGCCGCCACCCCGTAGGGCTCGCCGCGGTCGATCAGGTCGGCGAGGCTGTCCCGGTTGAGCCACATCGCATAGCCGGCCCCACCGAAGACGATGATCGCTGCGGCCGCACCTGCAAGCCACTTTACCAGGCCGGAGCGTTCGCGGCGGGGGGGAGGTGGCACATCCTCCGGCTCCGGAAGCGGATGATGTCCCGGCTCGGCGAGATCCGCCGACGGGTCGGCGTAGGACCGCTCCCCATGCGGCGCGGGGAAGTCGTCGTCCACCTCCGGCAGTTCGACGCCCTCGGGCGGAACCAGTTCCGCGCCTTTCAGCGGGGACGGATTGACGTTCGGGGCGGCGGTCGCCTGTTGCGGCTTCGTCGCGGCTGCGATTGCCGTGGACGACGCGCTGGCTGCCGCGGCCGGGGCGGACGCCGGTGATTTCGACTTCGACAATCCCGCGAAAAGCGCGTCGAGTTCGGCCAGTGGATCGTCGTCGCCGACAGGCGCGATCGCGGTCGACGAATACTCGGCCTCGATCTGCCTGATCGCATCCTCGAGCGCCTTGCGCTGGCGATTCGCAACGGCCGGCGGGGGCGGCGGGTTCAGCGCCGCGAGCTTCGCGCCCACCGTCGCCCGCGCCTTCTTGTAGACCTTTTCGCGGACTTCGGGTGTCGTTTCCCCGAGACCGTCGATGGTCTTCTTCAGAACCGCTACGAAATCCGCCATCTAACGTTGACCTGTATTCCTTTCCCGATCGGAGGATGCCAAGAGGAGGTCGCCTCGCCGGGGTGCCAAAACTAGTCTTGAAACGGGTCCGTCACAAGTATCGTGTCCCCGCGCTCCGGACTGGTCGAAAGCAGCGCCACGGGCGCCCCGATCAATTCCTCGACGTAGCGGACATACTTGACGGCCTGCGCCGGAAGGTCGTTCCAGCTGCGCGCTCCTCGCGTGGTGCCCTTCCAGCCTTCCAGTGTCTGGTAGACCGGCTCGACGCGCGCCTGGGCGCCCTGGCTCGCCGGCAGATAGTCGATCGGTTCGCCGTCGAGCATGTAGCCCGTACAGACCTTGATCTCGTCCAGCCCGTCGAGCACGTCGAGCTTCGTCAGCGCGATGCCGGTTATGCCGTTTACCGCCACGGCCTGCCGCACGAGCACGGCATCGAACCAGCCGCAGCGGCGTTTTCGCCCCGTGACGACGCCGAACTCGTGGCCGCGCGTGCCGAGGAACTCGCCGATCTCGTTCACCTGCTCGGTCGGGAACGGGCCTTCGCCGACGCGCGTCGTGTAGGCCTTGGTGATGCCCAGCACGTAGCCGATCGTTCCCGGCCCCACGCCGGAACCGGTCGCTGCCTGCCCCGACACGGTATTGGAGGAAGTGACGAACGGATAGGTGCCGTGGTCGATGTCGAGCAGGGTTCCCTGCGCGCCTTCGAACAGGATACGGTCGCCCGCCCGGCGCGCATCGTCGAGGATCTTCCAGACGCGGTCCATGTAGGGCAGCACCTTGTCGGCGACCGCGCGCAGTTCGTCCATCGCCGCCTCGTGGGAGACTTCCGGATGTCCGAGGCCGCGCCTCAGAGCATTGTGATGCGTCAGCAGTCGGTCGACCTTGCCCGACAGTGACTCCATGTCCGCCAAATCCATGACCCGTATCGCCCTGCGTCCGACCTTGTCCTCGTAGGCCGGTCCGATGCCCCTGCGGGTGGTTCCGATCTTCGTTCCCGAGTTCGATGCCGCGTCCTCACGAAAACCGTCGAGTTCCCTGTGCAGCGACAGTATCAACGCGGTGTTTTCGGCGATTTTCAGGCGCTCGGGCGTTACGTCTACGCCCTGTTCCTTCAATCGTCCGACTTCGGCGACGAACGCGTGCGGATCGAATACCACGCCGTTGCCGATTACCGAGAGCTTCCCGGGGCGCACCACGCCGGAGGGAAGCAGCGACAGCTTGTAGACCTTGCCGTCGACCACCAGCGTGTGGCCGGCATTGTGGCCGCCCTGGAACCGGACGACGAGATCGGCGCGCTCCGACAGCCAGTCGACGATCTTGCCCTTGCCCTCGTCGCCCCATTGGGAGCCGACGACCACAACATTGGCCATATGGGTATTTCCTTCCTTGAGCCGGCTACCGCCGCGAAAAAAGACAGGCCTCTATAGCGACACACGGTCTGCGGTGCGACCCCGATGTTCGCGAAGGAGGTGATGGAAATAGGCTTCCCGGCAGATTTTCACGATCGAAAGGCGCGGCATCTATTCCTGGCAGCCGCTCAGGCGGAATACGTCCCAGGGAACGATGCTCACCCCTTCCGCTCCGTATATACGGGAATGGCGCACGGCCGGCCCGAAATCGGGCAGGAGGATCTGTTCCGCAGCGTCCTCCCCTACATCCGGGAGGAGGGCGACCTCGCCTTCGCCCCCGACCGAATAGAGCACGCCCTGCCAAACGGTGCAGGCGGCGAGTTCGTCGCCCGTGACGTCTCCTTCAGGGCACTGGTCCATGGCGATGCCCATCGGCCGTGGAGTGCCCTGGGTCCAGAGCACCACTCCGTCCAGAACGACTTCATTCTGCGAAAACACGGTCCGAAACTCCATCGTCTGGACGGCCGACCCCGCCGGCGGCGGGCGGAACTCGATCGACGCGGAGTTCTCGCGTTCCGAATAGACGGCGAGTTCCTGGGGGCAAGCCGCCCACGCGGCGGCCGCCGCCAGGCAGCCAGCGACCGTCACGCAGACGCGGATGGTCGCGCCGCTCCGCGATGTGTGGCCGATCGCGTGCTCCGTCAAGCGGCCGGAATCCCGGCGCTCATCAGCTTCGCCAGCATCATCAGGAGGCCGATGATCGATACGGTCCAGACACCGGTCCGCAGGACCGGGATGCCGGCCGCGAACACGGGGACGTAGATCACGCGCGCGATCAACCAGATCCATGCGCCGGTCGCTCCGTAGCCGCCGGCCTTGCCCGTGACCACCAGCGCCAGCGCGAGTGCCACGAAGGCTCCATAGGTCTCGACGTAGTTTCGCAGGCCGCGGGTCAACCGGTCGGTCAGATGCGACAGGGGACGCGCCTCGTCGCGCGGCGACATCGCGTAGCCGAGCCCGCAATCCTTCGCCAGCGCGAGCGTCTGGGCGACGATATGCACGAGAAGTAGGATGACGCTCCAGGCCAGAACCGTCATCTCGGCCGAAGCCGCTGCCGTTTCCATGTGATTCCTCCCCACGAGAGACCGGCCGCTATCGTCCGGTTCCGCCGGGTCAGTTTACTCCCGCCGCATGACGATTCCAATGGCGGATCACTCGCCTCAGCGATCGGACAGAGCCAGCCTCAGTCCGAAGCCGGCGAAGGCAAGGGCGACCGTGCGGCGCATCCAGGTCATCACCGTCTCGCTGCGCAGGATTCGTTCGCCCACCATCGCGGCGAAACTCCCGTAGACGACGAAAACCGCGAAGGTCATGGCCATGAAGACGCCGCCCAGCGTCAGCATCTGCGCCACCGCGGACACCGCGCCGGGATGGATGAACTGCGGCAGGAAGGCGAAGAAGAAGACCGACAGTTTGGGATTGAGGATGTTGATCAGGAAGCCGGTCCGGATCACGCCGGCCATGGAGTGCCTTTGCGCACCTTCGCGCGGCGACAGTTGCAGCGCGCCCGAATCCCGCAGCGTCTGCCAGGCCAGATAGAGGAGGTATGCCGCTCCCGCGTACTTCAACGCCTGGAACAGGAGGGCGCTCGTATGCAGGATCGCCGCGAGACCGGCGACAGAGGCGAGGATTGCGGGAATGATGCCGAGCGTGCAGCCGAAGGCAGCGGCGATGCTGGCGGCGCGGCCCGACGAAAGGCCGGTGGCGACCGTGTAGACGACGCCGGTCCCGGGGATGAGAACGACGACGAGCGAGGTAATCAGGAATTCCACCGTCATCGGATCGATTGCCTCAAGTCAGCCGTATATGCGTTCGCCCTCTGTCGACAATCATTAACACAGCGCACCCCGTCTATGCGAGAAGCGCGGCCCGTTCTTCGGCCTCAGGGTCGCGCTTTTGCCTGTGGCCTACAGATCCAGAACGAGACGCTCCGGATCCTCCAGGCTTTCCTTTACCCGCACGAGGAAGGTCACGGCTTCCTTGCCGTCGACGATGCGGTGGTCGTAGCTGAGCGCGAGATACATCATAGGGCGGATGACGATCTGGCCGCCGACCACCATCGGCCGCTCCTGGATCTTGTGCATGCCCAGGATGCCCGACTGCGGAGCGTTGAGGATCGGCGTCGACATCAGAGAACCGTAGACACCGCCGTTGGAGATGGTGAAGGTGCCGCCCTGCATATCGGCCATGGAAAGCTTGCCGTCGCGCGCTGCAACGCCCAGGCGACCGATCTCCTTCTCGATCTCGGCGATCGACATCTGGTCGGCATCGCGCACGACCGGAACGACGAGACCCTTGTCGGTGCCGACGGCGACGCCGATGTGGGCATAGTTCTTGTAGATGATGTCGGTGCCGTCGATCTCGGCGTTGACCGCCGGGATCTCCTTCAGCGCATGCGTCACCGCCTTGGTGAAGAAGCCCATGAAGCCGAGCTTCACCCCATGCTTCTTCTCGAAGACGTCCTTGTATTTGGACCGCAGGTCCATCACCGCCTTCATGTCCACCTCGTTGAAGGTGGTCAGCATTGCGGCGGTCGCCTGCGCGTCCTTGAGCCGGCGCGCGATCGTCTGGCGCAGTCGCGTCATCTTCACGCGCTCTTCGCGGTTCTCGTCCTCGGCGGGCGCCGGGGCGCGGGGCGCCGTGGGCGTCTCGGAGGGTTGCGAGGGGGCACCGCGCGCGATTGCGTCGAGAACGTCGCCCTTCAGTACCTGACCGCGTTTGCCGGTGCCTTCCAACTGCTCGGCGGAAACGTTCTTCTCGGCCATCAGCTTGGCGGCCGACGGGGCGGGCGGCATGTCGCGCTCGGTCGGGGCTCCGCCGGCGATCTGCGCGGTCCGCTCCTCGGCGTCCTTGAGGGAGGCGGAGCCGCTGTCGCCGGAAGCCTGCGCGATCGAGGTCCTTTCCGAGTCGGCTTCCTTTTCCTTCCTTGGCTCCTTGGGAGCGGAGGCAGGCTTCGATCCCGCGCCTTCCTCGATCATGCCGAGCAGCGCACCGACGCCCACCGTCTCGCCGTCCTTGGCGGTCCTCTCGCCCAGCGTGCCTGCCGCAGGAGCCGGCACTTCGAGCGTGACCTTGTCGGTCTCGAGTTCGAGCAACGGCTCGTCCTGCGCCACGACGTCGCCGACCTTCTTGAACCACTTTCCTATCGTGGCTTCGGTTACGGATTCGCCGAGCGTGGGGACGCGGATTTCGGTAGCCATGATATCGTTTCCGTTGCCTTCGAAGGGTTGGCGGATCGCCTATTCGCCGAGCGCGTCCTCGAGGAATGCCTCGAGTTGCGCCAGGTGCTTGGACATGAGGCCCGTGGCGGGTGAAGCCGCCGCGGGCCGG
>CATMOC010000283.1 GCA_950071955.1 uncultured Mesorhizobium sp.
TTCCTCGTATTCCTCTACGTCTGGCTGCCCTTCATGATCCTGCCGCTCCAGGCCGCGCTCGAGCGCGTGCCGGGAAACCTGGTCGAAGCCTCCTCGGATCTCGGCGCCTCGCCCGGCCAGACCTTCCGCAACGTGATCTTCCCGCTGGCGCTGCCCGGCATGGTCGCGGGCTCGATCTTCACCTTCTCGCTGACGCTGGGCGACTACATCATCCCCCAGATCGTCGGCACGTCGCATCTCTTCCTCGGGCAGGCGGTCTACGTGCACCAGGGCACGGCCGGCAACATCCCGCTTGCCGCCGCCTTCACCGTGGTGCCGATCGTGGTGATGGGTTTTTACCTGTGGGGCGCCAAGCGGCTGGGGGCGTTCAATGCTCTCTGATCGCGGCCAGTCGGCTCCGCTCGCCCTGAAGCTCGCCGCCGCGGCGGGGCTCGCCTTCCTGCACCTGCCGATCCTGCTGATCTTCGTCTACGCCTTCACGACCGAGGAGAAGAGCTACCAGTGGCCGCCGCCGGGGTTCACCCTGCGCTGGCTGGAGGTCACGTGGAACCGGACCGACGTCTGGCAGGCGCTGTCGCTGTCGGTGCAGGTCGCGGCGATCTCGACGGCGATCGCGCTGGTGCTCGGCACGCTGTGCGCTGCCGCCGTCAGCCGGACGAAGTTCTTCGGACGCGAGACGATCTCGCTGCTCGTCATCCTGCCGATCGCGCTGCCCGGCATCATCACCGGCATCGCACTGCGTTCGGCGTTCAACCTCGCCGAAATCCCGTTCTCGACCTGGACGATCGTTCTTGGTCACGCGACCTTCTGCGTCGTCGTGGTCTACAACAACGCGGTCGCCCGCTTCCGGCGCACGTCGGGCTCGCTGATCGAGGCGTCGATGGATCTCGGCGCCGACGGCTTCCAGACCTTTCGCTACGTGATCCTGCCCAACATCGGCACCGCTCTGCTGGCGGGCGGCATGCTGGCCTTCGCGCTGTCCTTCGATGAGGTGATCGTTACCCCCTTCACCGCCGGGCAGCAGCAGACCCTGCCGATCTGGATGCTCGAGGAACTGGTCAGGCCGCGGCAGCGCCCGGTCACCAACGTCGTGGCGATGGTGGTGGTGCTCGTCACCTTCCTGCCCATCCTCGCTGCCTTCTATCTGACCCGGGACGGCGACCAGATCGCCGGGGCGGGCAAGTGAAACCGAGGCAGTCGGCAGTGGGCAGTCGGCAGTCGGGACGAAGAGCTTTCCCGACTGCCGACTGCCGACTGCCTACTGCCGATTGAACAAGGGAGACACACCATGGACACCGCAATGCTGATCGGCTCGAAGTTCGAGGCCGGAACCGAGACCGAGGAGGCGATCCTCAACCCGAGGACCGGCGCGACGATCCTCAACCTGCCCGAGGCCAGCCAGGGGCAGATCGAGGCGGCGGTCGCGGCGGCCGAGAAGGCCCTTGTCACATGGTCGCGCACCACGCCGGCACAGCGCTCGGGCTACCTGCTCAAGATCGCCGAGCGCATCGAGGCGGAGGCCGACGGCTTCTCCGCGCTGGAAGCGCTCAACTGCGGCAAGCCGATCAACGCGGTGAAGAACGACGAGATCCCCGCCATCGTCGACTGCTACCGGTTCTTCGCCGGCGCGGTGCGCACCATGCCGGGCGTCGTGGCGGGCGAGTACCTGCCGGGCCACACCTCGATGGTGCGGCGCGATCCGATCGGGGTCGTCGCCTCCATCGCGCCCTGGAACTACCCGCTGATGATGATGGCCTGGAAGCTGGCGCCGGCGATCGCCGGCGGCAACACGGTGGTCTTCAAGCCGTCCGAGCAGACGCCGCTGACGGCGCTGAAACTGGCGAAGATCCTCTCCGAGATCCTGCCGGAGGGCATCGTCAACGTCGTGCTCGGGCGCGGCGAGAGCGTCGGCAACGCGCTAATCAACCATCCCAAGGTCAACATGATCTCCATCACCGGCGACGTTGCCACCGGCAAGAAGGTGCTGCAGGCTGCGGCCAAGTCGGTCAAGCGCACACATCTGGAACTCGGCGGCAAGGCGCCCGTCATCGTCTTCGACGACGCCGATATCGACGCGGTGGTCAACGGCCTGCGCGCCTTCGGCTACTACAATGCCGGCCAGGACTGCACCGCCGCCTGCCGCATCTATGCGGGCGGGAAGATTTACGACAAGCTCGTGGCCGACCTCTCCTCGGCGGTCTCGACCATCAAATACGGCCAGGAGGACGACACGCAGAACGAGATCGGGCCGCTGATCTCGAAGCGCCAGCGCGACCGCGTCGCCTCCTTCGTCGAGCGCGCGGCCGAACTCAAGCACATCGAAATCACCACCGGCGGCAAGGCCGGCGACACCGGCGGCTTCTACTACCAGCCGACCGTCGTCGCGAACGCGCAGCAGAAGGACGAGATCGTGCAACGCGAGGTGTTCGGGCCGGTCGTCTCGGTGACGCGCTTCTCCGACGTCGACGAGGCGGTGACCTGGGCCAACGACAGCGACTACGGGCTGGCCTCGTCGGTCTGGACCAAGGACGTCGGCCGCGCCATGGCGACGGCGGCGCGGCTGCAATACGGCTGCACCTGGATCAACACCCACTTCATGCTGACCAACGAGATGCCGCATGGCGGGCTGAAGCAGTCCGGCTACGGCAAGGACATGTCGCTCTATGCGCTGGAGGACTATACGGCGGTGCGGCACGTGATGGTTGCGCACGGGTAGCTGCGATCAGGGACCGGCGGAACCGTCGATCGACGTTCATGCGGTTCGCGGCGGTTAGTAGCACCCCCTCACCGTCTCGGGCTTCGCCCGATCCACCTCTCCCCCTGCCCGGGGAAGAGGAAACGCAGCTTCGGCTTCGCGCCAGTACCACGGCGGACGAGCGAGATCGGCGCCGCGCCTTTCCTCTCCCCCGGGCAGGGGGAGAGGTGGCTCGCGAAGCGAGACGGTGAGGGGGTGCTTCCCCTTGGCGAGCGGGGAATAGGGATTGTTTCGCGCGGCGAGAAGGCCCGCCGTTACCCCACCTCCGCCAGTTCCTTCGCGTGCAGCCAGTCGGCATGCTTCGGCGCGCGCTTCGTTCGCGACCATTCCTCCAGCATGTCCCACTTCACCGCGTCGAGCCGCTTGACCAGCGCCTCTTCGTCCGGGTCGGGGCAGGCGAGTTCGATCCGGTGGCCGTTGGGGTCGAAGAAGTAGATCGAATGGAAGATCGAGTGGTCGGTGACGCCGAGCACGTCGATGCCGTTCGCCTCCAGATGCGCCTTGTATTCCAGCAGCGCGTCGCGGTCCTTTACCTTGAAGGCGATGTGCTGGACCCAGCGCGGCGTGTTCTCGTCGCGGCCCATCTGAGGCTTCGTCGGCAGCTCGAAGAAGGCGAGCACGTTGCCGCCGCCGGCGTCGAGGAAGACATGCATGTATGGGTCGGGCTCGTGCGTCGACGGGACGTGGTCCTCGGCGATCGCGAGCACGAAGTCCATGTTCAGGTTCTTCACGTACCAGTCGACCGTCTCCTTCGCGTCCTTGCAGCGATAGGCGACGTGGTGGATCTTCTCGATCTTCATGGCGATACCTCCGTTTCCAGTTACAATCGTGACTGTTGCGTTTGTAACTATCAATGGAGATTTCCGGCGATGACGTCGCAGATTGGCGCAACGCCGAATTGACGCTATGATGGGGCTGACGCGATTGACGGAGCGGCATTTCCCGCCGCGCCACTGCCACATGAACGCCCTCGGGTCGGAGGTCAGGCATGGTAATTCGCATCGTAGCAACGTGCGCCGTGATGATTGCAACGGCCGTTTCCGCAATGGCGGACGAGATCGCCGGCAGCGGCTTCAGTTCCGGAAAATGGTCGGGCGGCGCCTACACCGACCAGGGCGCCTTCAGCCATTGCGCCATGGCGACCGACTACCAGTCGGGGATACGGCTGCACTTCGCCATCGACAAGACCTATCACTGGCGGCTGGGCATGTCGCATCCCGAGTGGGCCATGACGCCGGGCGAGAGCATCCCGATCACCTATGAGGTCGACCGCAGCGGCGCGAATGCTTCGGATGCGCGGGTCATCTCGAAGGACTTCCTTCTTGCCGAACTCGTCGCGACCGACCGCGTCTTCAACCAGTTCCGCCGCGGCAAGATGCTCAGGATCGACGCGGGCAGCCAGAGCTATTCCTTCGTGCTGACGGGCACCTCGCGCGCCCTGTCGCGCACGCTCAAATGCGTGGAACGCAACATCAACTATCGCGACCAGCCGGCTCCCGGGGCGCCGGGCGTTCCTTCGGCCTCCATGAGCCTCGACGGGGCAATGCCAACCGCCATTCCGACCCACGCGCCGGAAGCGACGCGGCGCGAGGCGAGCAGCGGGCCGCAGGCGCCGACCTACGCGGGCGATCCATCGGCCAACAGAACGGTCGAGGGGGCCATGCCGACCCTCATTCCGGCGTTTGCGCCCGAAGCCACGCGCGCCGACGCAAACAGCGACCCGCAAGCGCCAACCACGGCGGCCGTGTCGACTTCGGCGGACTCTTCGAACAGGCAAGGGGATCTGCCGCAGACGGCCGCCCTCGATCTGCCCGGGGGCGGCGCCGACGGACAGCGCGCGACGACGGCCAGCGCCGGTCCCGTCCTGCTCGACACGCCCGAGCCGACGCTCGACGCGGTGCGGTTCATGTTCCGCGTCTTCCGGTCCGACGCTTTCGCGCAGTACCGGTTCACGGACCACACGGCTTCCGGGTCGGACGGCTCGGAAATCGACCGCTCCGCCGCCATCGCCTGGACGTCTCCGTCGGGCGACGGCGCGCTGAGGGTCTATGATCCTGGTTCCGCGCAACTCGACGGCGTGATCGCCGAAGCCATCGCCGAAGACGCCCGCAAATGCCGCGGCGCCTTCGCGTCGGGCAAGAAACCGGCGGAGGAGGATCCGGCGATCTCGACCGCCTTCACCGCGTGCAAGGACGGCGACGTCTACGAGACCTACCGCGACTACGTGGCTTTCCGGCACGGGTCCGGCAATCTCTACCTGATCGCGAGCGACCAGTCGGGAACGTCTGCCATCGACGAGACGGTCCCGAACGCATTCGTGCACAGCATCGCTGCATTGGCCGAGTAGTTCCGGCCTTGCCCTTGGCCCGTGGAGGCAACTGCATTATCTCAGGGCGCGAAACGAACCGGAACCGCCCATGCCCGTCTCCCGAGAATCCGTCCTCGAAACATTGCGCACCATCAAGGGGCCCGACTTCGAAGGGGACATCGTCTCGCTCGGGCTGGTCTCCGACATCTTCATCGCCGACGGAAAGGTCTTCTTCTCCATCACCGTTCCGGCGGCCCGTGCGCAGGAACTGGAACCGCTGCGCACCGCCGCCGAGCGTGCCGTGAAGGCGATGCCCGGCGTGTCGGGCGCCGTCGTCGCCCTGACGTTCGGCGAGGATCCCGAGCAGGTTCTGCGGCGTCCGCAATCCCGACAACGCGACGTTGGTATCGACCGCCGCGCTTAGCTGCGCCAGCGATTCTTTAACGTCGGCGTACTCGGCCTCACCCAAACTGCTGAGGACACGATACAGCAGCCGTTGCTCGCCGCCA
>CATMOC010000284.1 GCA_950071955.1 uncultured Mesorhizobium sp.
GGGACCAAGGGCCGAGAAGGGCTCGTCCAGCAGGAAGACCGGCACCTTGCCGAGCGGGTTCGCCTCGAGGAATTCCGAAGTCGGCTGAAAGGCGTCGATGTCGCGCGACGTCGCGGGGAAGCCGACGTGAAGGACCGCCATTCGCGCCTTGGCAGCATAGGGCGACAGTTTCGAATACAGGATCTCGGCCATGTCCGGCCCTCCGCTTCGGGTGTAAGTTTCTGGACGTGCCGCCACTCAAGCACCGCGCGCGGTGGAGATCACCCGCACGAGGCGAAAAACACGCTTTCACCGGCAACAGGTTGACCCACGCGCGCGTCCGGTCGAAGACCGGCAGCCGCAACGACGTCCCGGAGCATTATCGTTGACCGAAAAACCGCCGCAGGACCTGGACCAGCATCTGGAAGTCGACCCCAAGATCTGGGCGCCGACCGACATCAACTTCATCCTGACCGGGCTCGTGGTGCCGCGCCCGATCGGATGGATCTCCACCCTGGCAGCGGACGGCGTGGCGAACCTCTCGCCCTTCTCCTTCTTCAACGTCGCGGCGAACGATCCGCCGCACGTGCTGTTCAGTATCTCGCCGACGACGAAGGACACGCTGGCGAACTGCCGCGAGACCGGCGAATTCGTCGTCAACATCGCCCATCGCGCCATTCTCGACCAGCTGGTGGAATCCTCGGCGGCGGTGCGGCCGCAGACCGACGAGTTCGAACTGACGGGGCTCAAGACCGCGCCGTCGGTCCGGGTGAAGCCGCCGCGCGTGGCCGCCGCGAAGGCGCATTTCGAATGCGTGAGCCGGCAGTTCGTGCCGGTTGGCCAGTCGATGCTGGTGATCGGCGAGATCGTGCATCTCCACATCGCCCCCGAAGTCTGGCGCGACGGGCGCGTGAGACCGGAACTGCTCGATCCCGTCGGACGCCTAGGCGGAAGCCTCTATACAGCGCTGGGCGAGGTCTTCTCGCGCCCGCCGCCGACCATCAACGAACGCTGACTGGCCGCCGGTTTCAGTCGGCGAGAAACTTCGAGATCGCTTCGGCGACCAGCCCCGGCGACTGGATGCACATGAAATGGCCGCCTTCTAGCGCCGCGAACGTGCGATCTCGCAGCGCGGCGGTTCCCGCGTCGACGGCTTCGGGCGGGCCGAAGGGATCGTGGCGGCCGGCGAGCACCAGCGTCGGACAGGCAATACCGGCGAGTTCGGGGCGCAAATCCTGGTCGACGAGGATGCGGTAGTTGGCGGCATAGCCTTCCGGATCGGCGCCGAGCCAGCGCGCGATGGCCAGCGACTTGGCATCGGGCGAGGACCAGAGGTCTTCCGGGAAGGCGCGCGGCAGCACGGTCTCGGCCAAGGCGCGCATACCATCGACCTCGATGCGGTCGGTGAGCGCCCGCGCCGCCTCGCGCCTTTCGGCCGGAACGCCCAGCGCGGGCCCGATGAGCACCAGCCGTTCGACGCGCGTCGAATGCCGCGTCGCGAAGCGCACGGCGACGGCGGCGCCCATCGCGGCGCCCGCAATCGTGACTTCGCCGCCGATGCCGAGATGGTCGAGCAGAGCGGCGACGTCGTCGGCAAGCGCGTCGAGATCGTTGGTGCCGCGTCGCTTCTCGGACATGCCGGCGCCGCGCAGGTCGTGGCGGACGATGCGCCAGCCGGCGGGCAGCAGCGGGATCATGCCGCCCCAGCTATCGAGGCTGCCACCGAGTTCGTGCACCAGCACCAGCGTGCGGGCGCCCTCTCCATCGAGGGCGTAGCGGCAGGCCGCGCCATTGATCTCGGCGAAGTTCACAACGGCCATGATCTTCTCCTATTCGACGAACTTGCCGTCGAGCACGTCCGCGAAACCGGGAATGCCGATGGTGCAGGTGTGGACGGAAAGAGCGGCCGACAGCTGCAGGATCGCGTAGATTTCGCGCTGGGTCGCGCCCTCGGCGAGTGCTGCGCGGATATGCTGGCGCACCCCGTCCTCATAGAGCGCGGTGGGCGCGGCGCAGACCGCGAGCGAGACGAGTTCGCGGTCTTTGGCCGACAGCGGCCCGGAGGCTGCGGCGTCGGCGTAGCCGCGATAGGTCTTCGCGAGATCGGGATCGATCTGGTCCATCCGATCACCATCCGTGCCGCCCGTCTCCTCGGCCAGCACCTTCAGGCCGAGATCGATCGGCTGGCGGGCGGCGAGCACCGTGGTGAGCAGGATGACCTGGAGGATCTCCTCCGGCGTCGCCCCGGCTTTCAGCGCGTATTCCATGTGTCGGCGGCCGCCGCGCTCGTACATGTGGTTCACCGACAGGTCGATGGCGATATACACGAACTCGCAGAGCTTTTTCGGCAACACGCCCGAATGGGTCGGGCCGGACTGGAAGGCTATATAGGCTTCGAGGAATTGCGGCGCGCGCTCGAGCAGCACGTCGTGGAAGCGCGCCCAGTAGCCGCGCGCGGCAATGATCCTCTCCTTCAAGGCTGCCTTTTCGGATACGTCCATGGTCTGACCTCCCTCAGTCGAGAAGATGGGCGGCGAGCCCTTCGCGTCCGTCCCTCATCCGCGCCAGCGTCGCGGTACGGAAGAGAATGCGCCGCAGCGGCAGGTGCAGGCCGTAATCCCAGGTGAAGGCGATGCCGCCATGCATCTGGACGCAGCGCTCGGCGACGCGGCGGCCGTGCTCGCCCACGTAGGAGGCGGCCGACAGGAGCGCCAGCGAGGCCTCTTCCGCCGCCGCGGTGTCCTCCTGCGCCTCGTCGAGCGCCCAGCCGGCATATTCGACCGCGGCCTTCATGGCTTCGAGCGACACCGCGCAGTCGGCGGCCATGTGCTTGACCGCCTGGTTCGAGCCGATCGGCTTTCCGAACTGCTTGCGCTCGGAGATGTAGGCGACGGTGCGTTCCAGGCAGGCATCGGCCGCGCCGACGATCTCGGCCAGCGCGAAGAGACGCAGCGCACGGTCCATGCCGTCCGCTCCATTGCCTGCTGCCGGGGCAGGCAGTCCGGAGATTTTCAGCCGGGCGGCGCCCGACGTGATGTCCGTCGTCTCCACGGGAGCGGCCTCGACATCGCCCGGTTCGACCAGGATCCAGTCGCGCGCGCCCTCCCCCGCGACGGGAAGGAGCAGGAAGCCAGCGGCAGCCCCGTGCGGGACGATCGCCTCGCCGGAAAGTTCTCCGCCGATCCTCTCGATGCCACCACTCACCGCCACGCCGGGGACCTCGCCGGCGGCGAGGCGCGACGCGATGTCGGGACGACTGCCAGAAAGGGCGACGGCGACCGCGAGCGCCTCCACCACGGGGGCGGCGACGATGGTCCGGCCTGCCTCCATCGCAACCGCGACGGCGTCAGTATGTCCCAGCGGCGAACCCTCCTCGCCCTCCCCGAACAGGCCGAGCGCGGCGAGCGCCTTCATTGGTTGGCCGGCATCATAGGGATACGGCGCGGCCTGGGTTACCGGCGGAAAGGATTTGAGGATCTTGGCGACGCTTTCGGCGAGTGTGCGTTGCTCGAAGGAGAAGTCGAAGTGCATCGTCACCTCCCCAGCCCGAGCATGCGCTCGCCGATGATGTTGCGCTGGACCTCGGAGGTGCCGGCGTAGATCGTCTCGGCGCGGATGTGCATATAGAGGAAGCGGAACCGCTCGGCTTCCGGCAGGTCGAGCACGAAATCCTCTGCGAAGATCTCTGACGCGAAATCCATGATACGCTGGTGCATCTCGCTCCAGAACAGCTTCACCACGCTCGCTTCCGAGCCGATCTCGCGGCCGTTGACGACGCGGCTTGCGACCTTGAGGTTCATGAGCCGGTGCATCCTGAGTTCGGCAAGCAGCGCCCCTGCGCGCTGGCGGAACCAGGGGTCGGCCGCCTTGTCCGACCGGCGCTTCAGGCTGGCGATCAGCTGGAGGAATTCTGCGGTGAAGCGCGACTGGCGGTAGAATCGCGCCGTTGCCCTCTCGAAGCCGAGCACGCCCACGGCCGCGTTCCAGCCTTCGTTGACGGCGCCCAGATGCGCGTCGAGCGGGATGCGCACATTGTCGAAGAAGACCTCGTTGAACTCGCTGCGGCCGGTGATCTGGCGCAGCGGGCGCACGGTCACGCCCGGTGTCTTCATGTCGAGGAGGAAGAGCGTCAGCCCCTTGTGCTTGGGCGCATCCGGATCGGTGCGGGCGAGCAGGATGCACTTGTTGGCGTGATGCGCGAAGCTGGTCCACAGCTTCTGGCCGTTGACGACCCAGTGGTCTCCGTCGCGCACGGCGCGCGTCCGGAGGCCCGCGAGGTCGGAGCCGGCGTCGGGCTCGGAAAAGCCTTGGCACCAGATGTCGTCCAGCCGTAGCATGCGCGGGATGACGGTCTTCTTCTGCTCCTCCGTGCCGAGCGCGAGAACGATCGGGCCGACGAGTTCCTTGCCGAGCGTGTTGATGCCTTCCGGCGCCGAGACGCGGCCGAGTTCCTCCGATGCGATGAGGTGTTCGACGAGCGTCAGGCCCTGACCGCCATAGGCCTTCGGCCAGTGGATGCCCTGGTAGCCCGCGGCGTAGAGCCGGCGCTCCCAGTCGGTCTGGAAGGGGGCGTTCTCGGCATCGTCGTCCGGCCCCATGAAGCGCGGCCCGCCCCAGTCGGGCGGAAGGTTTTCCGCCAGCCAGCCGCGCAGGCGCATCCGGAAGGCGTTCTGCTCGGGGGTGAAGGAGACGTCGACCATGGGCTTAGCCGGGGGTGCGCAGTTGAAGCAGCATATCGAGAGACGTGCCGCCCTTGGGAAGCGCCACGAAAGGGTTGACCTCCAGGCTTTCCACCGTATCGCGGTTGGCGGCGGCGAAGCGTGAGACCGCCACGATCGCCTGCGCCAACGCCTCGCGGTCGGCGGGCGGAGCGCCGCGCCAGCCATCGAACAGGGCGCTGCCCCGGATCGCGCCGATCATCTCTTGCGCCTGTTCGGTATCGACCGGGGCCGGTGCGAAGACGACGTCCTTGAGCGCCTCGGCCATCGTGCCGCCGAGGCCGAACATGACGACGGGGCCGAAGTCCGGATCGTTCTGCGAGCCGACGATCGTCTCGATGCCGCCGGTCAGCATCGGCGCGATCGTCGCGCCCGATATCCGCGCGTCCGGCGCATGGCGGCGCACGTCGGCCATCATGCGCGCCCAGGCGTCCCGGAGCGCAGCTTCGTCGCGGATCGAAAGGACGACGCCGCCGACCTCGGTCTTGTGCTGGATGTCGGGCGAGGAAATCTTGAGGACGACAGGCCAGCCGATTTCCCCGGCACACGCGACCGCCGCCTCGACGGTTTCGGCGAGCCTCGACGGGAGATCCGGGATGCCGAGCGCGGCGAGAAGCGCAGCGCCGGACTGCGGCGATTGGCGCGATATTCCGACAAGGCGAGACCGGGGCGGAAACGCATCAAGGCGCGAAGGATGTGACGCGCCACGATATAGGCGACAACCTGCGGATAGGCCTCCCGCAAATGCGGATGCCGGTTCGCGAGCTCCGAAAACGCCTGGACATATCCCTCGTCCGGCAGGGAAATCGAATCCGGGCTCTCATGCTTGATCCAGTCGTCGTCCGAAGACAACAGAACCCCTCCACCGCGCGC
>CATMOC010000285.1 GCA_950071955.1 uncultured Mesorhizobium sp.
CCAGCCGCGACATCGCGGTCCGGACCGCGCCTGGCTCGATGCGCAGCCTCGCCATCAGTTCCTGCAGCACCGACAGCGGAACCTGCCCGCCGCGGGGAAGGATCGCGTCGCCGAAGACCGTGATGACGAGCGACCACACCCGCAACCGCCCGCGCTCGTGCAGGCGGTCGACCATGCGATCGAGGATCAAGGGGGCGGACTGTGGCTCGGCGTTCATCGCGTCCAGATGGCATGACGGGTTCGGGTCAGGCAAGAAGCGGCTTCCTCGGGAACATGCGGCCCGCCTTTTCGCGCGAAGCCTGATGAAGACGCCAGCAAACGTGCTATCATTCCATCCAAAAGAGAGGCGCAAACCGACATGACGGACAGGCAACAGGTTCTGGACGCGCTGGAGGGTCTGGTCGATGCGTTCAATGCGCATGACATCGACCGGATCATGAGCTTTTTCGCCGAAGATTGCGCGCTCCAGATGCCGCGCGGCCCCGAACCCCACGGACTGCGGGCGGAAGGTCGCGAAGAGGTCCGGGCGACGCTGATGACCCGGTTCGAAGGCCTGCCGGACGTTCATTACGGAGACGCCAGCCACCATGTCGACGGCGACGTCGGCATATCGAAATGGTTGCTCACGGGAACCACGACGGCGGGCGAGCGCGTGACGGTCCGCGGCTGCGACTTCTATCACTTCCGCGACGGGAAAGTCGTGCTGAAGGACTCCTACTGGAAGATCGTCGGGTAGGCGCTTGCTCGTCAGTTCAGGTCAATCCGCGAATGCCGCCCACCAGCAGCTTCGTGGCGAGCGCGGCATACTCGCGCCGGCTGACCGGGCCGCCGTCGCGGAACCACATGTAGAACCAGTTGAGCATGCCGAAGAGGCTCATGGTGACCGGCTTGAGCAGCGGCGTGCCCTCGAACGCCTGCGGGTCGACTGCGCGCACCGCGTCGGCGAAGCGCGTCACGAGCTCGCGCTCGAGCGACTTCAGCCGGACCTGATCCGGCTCGGGAAGCAGCTGCATGGCGCCGACCTGCAATTTATGCTCGGCATCTGCGTCGCGATAGGCCTCCAGCAGCGACGCGACCAGGCGCTCCAGCCGCTCCGGGGCGGGCAGGCCCGGCTCGTCGGCCGCGTCGACCGCGTCGATCAGCTCTTCCAGGTGCGAGTTGATTATGTCGAAGAGCAGCGCCTCCTTGGAGGCGTAATAGTGGTAGAGCAGAGCCTTCGAGACTCCGCATTCGGCGGCGACCCCGGCCATCGAGGCGCGGTCGTAGCCGTCGCGCGCGAACACGCTCGCCGCCTGATGCAGCATGGCCTGGCGCTTGTCGTCGTAGTCCTTGGCGCGGGTGCGGGCCATCAGGCAGTTTCGAAAGCGGGGTTCATCCCCCTCACGCCTTCGGCCGGTTGTCGACGATGCGCTGGGCCTTGCCCTGGCTGCGCGCGACTTTCTCGGGCTCGGTGACGTTGACCCTGACACTGACGCCGACGACGTCCTTGACGCGCTCGCGCAGCCGGTGGCCGGCGCTCATGCGGGCCTCGTCGGCGGTGTGCGTCACGGTCGCCTCGACATGCACGATCATCTCGTCCATGCGGCCCTCGCGGATCAGTTCGATCTGGAAATGCGGCGCTAGTCCCTCGACGGCGAGGATCTGCTCCTCGATCTGCGTCGGGAAGACGTTGACGCCGCGCAGGATCATCATGTCGTCGGAGCGGCCGGTGATCTTCTCCATGCGCCGCATTGTGCGCGCCGTCCCCGGCAGGAGCCGCGTCAGGTCGCGCGTGCGGTAGCGGATCACCGGAAAGGCTTCCTTGGAGAGCGAGGTGAAGACGAGTTCGCCCTGACCGCCGTCGTCGACCGGATCGCCGGTGATCGGGTCGACCACCTCCGGATAGAAATGGTCCTCCCAGATGTGCAGCCCGTCCTTGGTCTCCACGCACTCGTTGGCGACGCCGGGGCCCATTACCTCCGACAGGCCGTAGATGTCGACGGCGTGCATGTCGAAGGCCTCCTCGATCTCGGCCCGCATGGCGTTCGTCCAGGGTTCGGCGCCGAAGATGCCGACCTGCAGCGGGCTCTCGCGCGGGTCGAGACCCTGGGCCCGGTACTCGTCGAGAATCGAGAGCATGTAGGACGGCGTGACCATGATCGTGGTGGCGCGGAAATCCTCGATCAGCGTCACCTGCCGCGTCGTCATTCCGCCCGAGCACGGCACCACGGTGCAGCCCAGCCGCTCCGCCCCGTAGTGGGCGCCGAGCCCGCCGGTGAAGAGGCCGTAGCCGTAGGAGATGTGAACGATGTCGCCCGGCCGCGTGCCCGAGGCCCGCATCGAGCGGGCCACGCATTCGGCCCAAACATCAATGTCGTTGCGGGTGTAACCGACCACGGTCGGCTTGCCGGTCGTGCCCGACGAGGCATGGACGCGCACCACCTTCTCGCGCGGCACCGCGAACATGCCGAAGGGATAGTTCTCACGCAGATCCTGCTTGGACGTGAACGGGAACTTCTTCAGGTCCGAAAGCTGCTTCAGGTCGTCCGGATGCACGCCCGCCGCGTCGAAACTCTTCCGGTAGTGCGCGACGTTGTCGTAGGCGTGCCGGAGCGACCATTTAAGCCGCGAGAGCTGCAGCGCGGCGATCTCGTCGCGCGAGGCGATCTCGATCGGATCAAGATCCTGCTTGTTCGGTGTCAGATCCCTCATGTCGTTCCTCCCACGAACACCCGATGCCTCGCGGCGGCTCAGGCCGCGTCCTCGTCGAAATGCCTGCCCTCGATCGCCCGCGATGCGCCACGGAATTCGGCGATTAACCTGCCGGACTGATCGGTGACCCGGACGTCGTAGAGCCCGGAGCGGCCGAAGCGTGCGACCTCGCGCGCCGTCGCCTCCAGCCGGTCACCGAGCCTGCCGGGCGCGACGAAGGTGATGACGTTGTGCTGCGCCACCACGAGCTGGTTGTAGGAATTGCATGCGAACGCGAATGCTGAATCGGCCAGGGTGAAGATGAAGCCGCCGTGGCATATGTCGTGGCCGTTGGTGTGGTGTTTCTCGACCGTCATAGACATCGTTGCGGTGCCGGGGCCGACGGCGTCGAGCGAGGCGCCGAGCCATTTCGAGGCATCGTCGCGCGCCCACATCGCGTCCGCCGAGCGCCGCGCGATCTCCTCAGCCGTCAATGCCATCCGAGCCTCCCCTGCCCGCGCCCCTCCCGGGCAACATGGCCGAGACTTGCATAAACCGGCCGGCCGGTCAATAATATGCGAGGAGCCGCCCGCGATCGGCTTCGGCGCTTGGGAGGAGCGAGTACATGCAGGCGGAACGATCCCTCGCCGAGGAGTTCGACATCGGCGCCCTGACGCCCGGCTTCGCCGAGGACCCCTTCCCCGTCTATCGCGCCCTGCTCGACCATGCGCCGCTGAAGCGCTTCCACGACGGATCGGTGATGCTGTCGCGCCATGCAGACCTCGACCGCGTGTATCGGGACACAAAGACCTTCTCGTCGGACAAGAAGGTGGAATTCCTGCCGAAATTCGGCCGCACGCCGCTCTACGAGCACCATACGACCAGCCTCGTCTTCAACGATCCGCCGCTGCATACGCGGGTGCGCAAGATCATGATGGGGGCGCTGACGCCGCGGGCGATCGCAGCGATGGAGCCGGGCCTCGTCGCGCTCGTGGACGGCCTGCTCGACCGCATCGCGGAGAAGGGCGAGGCGGACCTGATCGAGGATTTCGCCGCCGCCATTCCGCTCGAGGTGATTGGCAACCTCTTCGTCATGCCGCACGAGGAGCGCGGGCCCCTGCGCGACTGGTCGCTGGCGATCCTCGGCGCGCTGGAGCCGGTGCTGACACCGGAACAGCAGGAGCGCGGCAACCGCGCCGTGAGCGACTTCAAGGCCTATCTCGGCGAACTGGCAGCCAAGCGGCGCGCCAGTCCCGGCGATCCCGCAACCGACGTGCTGACGCGTCTCATCAACGGCAATGACGGCGAACTGCTCTCGGATACCGAGTTGCTGCAGAACTGCATCTTCATCCTGAATGCCGGCCACGAGACCACGACCAACCTGATCGGCAACGCGCTGCACGAACTCACCCAGTGGCCTGAGGAGCGCCGGCGGTTGATTGAAAATCCGGACCTGATCGATACGGCCGTGGACGAATTCCTGCGCTTCCAGAGCCCGAACCAGCTCGGCAACCGCATGACCGTGGAGGCGTGCGCGTTCCACGGCGAAACCATCGAGCCCGGCACGCGCATCCATCTGGCGATCGGCGCGGCGAACCGCGACCCGCGACAGTTTCCCGAGCCGGACCGGCTCGACGTCGCCCGCAAGCCCAACCGCCACCTCGCCTTCGCGCAGGGCCCGCATCTGTGCGCCGGCTTCTCACTGGCGCGCATGGAAGGCCGCATCGCGGTTTCGCGCTTCCTGGCGCGCTTTCCCGACTACCGCCTGGCCGCCGAACCGAAACGCACAGGCCGCGTGCGGTTTCGCGGGTTCTCGACGCTGCCGGCGCGGGTGGGGCGGGATTGACAGAACCATGAGTAATAACTCATATCTTGCTCATGGATAGGCTTCCACGCCCGACAAAGCCGTTGTTGTGGGTGGGCTCCAGCCGCAAGGACTACGGCGAATTCCCGCCAAGGGTGCAGGAGGCTTTCGGGTTCGAACTGTTCCTGGCGCAGACCGGCCAGCATCCTCCATCGGCGAAGGCAATGAAGGGACTGGGAGCGGGCGTGCTGGAACTGGCCGGAGAATTTGACGGGAACGCATACAGGTCGGTCTACGCGGTGCGCTTCGACACGGCCGTCTACGTGCTGCATTGCTTCGAGAAGAAGTCGCGGCGCGGGATCAAGACCCCCGTCCATGAGATCGACCTCATCAAGCGCCGCATCCGGGAGGCGGAAGCCGACCATGCGAAGAAGAAATCGGAGCGTGAACGATGACAGCGCAAGATACCGGAATCCATGAAAGCGAAAGCAACATCTTTGCCGAACTCGGCTTGCCTGATGCCGACCGGCATTTCCTGAAGGCCCAGCTGGTCGCAGAGATCTTTCGGCTGACCAAGGCGGAAGGCCTTACGCAAGCCAAGGCAGCTTCACGCATGGGCATAAGCCAGCCCGAGGTGTCGCGGCTCTTTCGGGGACATTTTCGCGAATATTCGGTGGAGCGGCTGCTCGGTTTTCTGACGGCATTCGACCGGGACGTGGAGATCATCGCCAGACCCACGGAAAAGGCCGGAGGCCAAGGCTCGATCACATTCCGCCACGAAACTGCCTGACACTCTCCACAGGAGACTTAAATGACCATCCTCTCCCTCAACAGCTTCGCAGCCGGCAAATGGGTCGCGCCATCGGGCAGGATCGCGGTCAGCGCGCCGGCCTCGGGATCGTAGGCGATGCGCGCGCCGTCAGAGAATTCGATCACTTCCTCGATGCTGTCGCCCGGCGCTGTGAAGGCGTCCTGATAAATCCCGGGGAGGGCGACCGCATTGCCGATCTGCCCATCGGGCGCGAGCAGGATCACCTGCTCCCCAACGGTTGGCGGAGACCAGGTGCGCGTGTCCCCCGCGCGCATCGTCA
>CATMOC010000286.1 GCA_950071955.1 uncultured Mesorhizobium sp.
CGGCCCGGCGCGATCGGCTCGGGGTCGTTCGGCATCCGAGGGGGGTCCGCTACTTGCGGCCGTAGCCCTTCTGCATGTCCTCCATCGCCTCCCGGATGCGCTCGCGCAGGATATCGATGGTCTCGGAGGACGACTTGCGCATGACCTCGCCGATCTCGCTGGCGTTCTTCACCGCCGTCTCGAAGGACTTGCGCGCGAACTCCGCCTGTTTGCCGACGAAGTCCTGTGGGTTGCCGGGAGTACGTATCTGCTCGGCCATCTGCGTGATCTCGCGCAAGGTCGACTGCAGGACCTCGCGCTGTTTGGAAAAGATGTCGGAAGCGCCCGTGGAAGCGGATCTGGCGGCCTTTTCCAGGGCTTCGAGGTTCTTGCGGTGATGGTCGAGTATCTTGTCGACGTCCATGGTCGGCATGTGCAGGTCGCGCCCGAAGCTGGCGAACATGTCGATGAAGGAGTCGGATTCGGGTTTTTTTGCCATGAGGGTCTCCCTATGAAAAGGCCGGCTTCATTTTTCGCATGGCCGGCTCCTGGTCAGATTAGGCCTCGGGCGGACGGCGTCAATCGCCCAGGAACAGGACGCTGCCCGTGTGCAGCAGAAGCCCCGCGATGCCGCCGATGATCATTCCGTTGAATCGGATGTACTGGAGGTCGCGCCCGATATTGATCTCGATGAGATGCGTCAGTTGGCCGAGATCCCAGCCTTTCACCTGGTCTGCGATGAAGGCGGAGACGCCGCTCTTCTGATTTTCCACGAAGGATGCAAGGGCCACGACGAAGCCTTGGTTCATGTCGGCGCGCACGTGAGGGTCCTCCGCCAGCTGCCGGCCGATGTCGACGAACAGCAGGGCGAGATTCTTCCTGATCATCGAATTCGCCGACCTGGCATCCTGTTCGACGAACGCGGCGATGCCCGACCACATCTCGCCGACCAGACCGCTGAGTTCCGGCCGGGCGAGCAGATCGCGCTTCAGCTTCTCGGCGCGTTCCGCGTATTCGGGCGAATCGCGCAGACGCTCGATGAAACCTTCGACGAAGCGGTCGAACTCGCGCCGCATCGGATGGTCGCGATCCTCGCGCACGTCGCTCAGAAGATGGCCGGCGGAATTGACGATCCGCTTCAGGAGATAGGCGTCGGCGCGGAAGTAGCGGGCGAGCGTCGGCAGTTCGTCCCGGATCTTGTCCCGCATCATCGCCAGCGCCTGCTCGTCGCTCAGGAACTTCCCGAGCACCTTGATGATCTCGTCGAACAGGCGCTGGTGGCGCCGGTCTTCCGTGAAGGCCGACAGGAGGTCGGCGGCGAGCGGCGCAATCCTCACCTTCTCAAGCTGTTCGTTGAGGCGCTGGCTGGCGAAATCCTTCAGGCCGGAATCTCCGATGGCCCTGACCATCTGCGGCACGAGCCGGGCGACGAAGTGGGAGAGGCCTTGCGCGCGGCGTGGCTCCGAAAGCCAGTCGGCGACAAGGGCGGCGAAGTCCACCTCGCGCAGCTTTTCGCGCACAGGCCCCGGCGCCAGGAAGTTCGCCTCGATGAACTGCCCCAGATTGTCGGCGATGCGGTCCTTGTTGGCGGGTATGATGGCGGTGTGCGTTATCGGCAGGCCGAGCGGCCGCTTGAAGAGGGCGACCACGGCATACCAGTCGGCGATGCCGCCGATCGCCGCGGCCTCGGCGAAGGCGGCGACGAAGCCGAGCCAGGAATACCGCCCCGCGTAGAGCGTCGAGACCGCGAAGACGATGATGCAGAGCGCGAGCGAGACGGTGGCGGCGGTCTTCACCCGGTTGAGCGCGGCGAGCTTGGCGCGCTCGTCGGATGCGACGACGATCCCGGGACGTCCGGAATCGGCGGGGCTCGTTTTGTCGTCTGCCATCCTGCGCCTCGTGCCTGCCGGGCCGGCCAGGTCGCGGGTGCGAACCGGTGCCGTGTTCGATCTTTCCAGAACGTCGGCATGGTGGAGTTGTTTCGCAAGTGCGGTCGAGTTGCCACCCCCGATCGAGCCGTGACTGAGGGCCCACCTGACCTGTGCGTACGAGGCGAGCCACGGCCTCGCACGCGATCAGCCTATTTCGTGGCGGTGGCAGGCGTCCAGAGTCTCAGCGCCGCCCGCCCGGCCCCAGCCATGGTTCCCGCCAACCCCGCCGCGGCAAGCAGCGGGCTTGGCAATATCGGTCTCTTTTCGGGTATCGGTTGCGTTGGAAGAGTGACCGAATGGCGGAACGCGGCCATGTCGATAACCCCTACCGCCTCCTGCGACTGAAAGCAGAGCACGGCTCCGAACTTGCGGGCGAGCGCCTTCATCGCGCGGTTCTGCGGATGGGTCGTGACGTGCAGCGAGCGATAGCCGAGTTCGAGGGCCCGGACGATCAGACGCTCGAACAGCCGGGCGCCGATGCCACGGTGCTGGAAAGCGTCCTCGACGCTGAAGGCGATCTCGGCCGCCTCCCGGTTCCCTTGGCCGACGTCGTGCAGTTCCGCGGCGCCCCGGACGCGTCCGCCTTCCAGATAGCCGATCACGACGGCTCCGGACTTGACCGAACGCGCCGCGTAGGCTTCGACGAAGCTGTCGTCGGTGTATCCGTTGAACCGGTCGCGCCTGCTGGCGGGCGTCAGTCGCAGGAGATGATCGCGGAAATTCGCGAGGTCGCCCGCGACGAGATCCCGTATCTGTCCGCGAATGGCGGCGGTGAGTTTTGGTGAAGCGTTCGGCATGGCGTCAAGCATCCTCGGTTTCCTCCCCGAGTCGTCGACTCTCGCGCCGCTGATATTGTGCACTGCAACAAATAGTTCAATCGGTCTCGACATGCTTTTGCCCGCGCCGGGCGCAGGGGAGCCATGCATAAGGGCCGTGGCGGATATTTCGCCCGGGAGAGGACGGCAGTGGAGGCGAGCGAACGACCGCGGTCGCGGGTTCAGACTGTCACGGTTTCCGCGCTTGCGACGGTTACCGGCCCGGCCACTTCAGAATTCGAACTTCATCCGGGAATTGCCAAACATGTTGCGGAACGGATCGCGCGGGTGCTCCGCATGCGGCGAGCCATGAAACGGCGCAGCGCTCGCGTCGCCCTGCTTTGCACCCTGATTGGCCGTCTTCTGCACGACGGAATTTCGTTCATCGGCCTCTTCGCGGCGCGACGATTGCTTGTTCAGCGTAGGCATGACCCCCTCCGAACTCCTTACAAATTCACGGTGAAGCGTCGAGATGAATCACCGTCGTCCCCAAAGCCCGAGACTAGATCAATCCACGAGAGGCGGGCGTCACAATTGGTGTCTCGCTGTTATCTTGCTTGCGCCGTCGCATCGCGTCTGGCGGCATCGACGAGACGCAGCGCATCCGGGCTATTCCATTCGGCCGGTCCGTTCATGTGGGCGAGCAGGCAGCCCTCTTCGTCGATCAGCAGCGTGACGGGCAGCCCAAGCGCCAGCGACCGCTTCTTGAGGTCGTTGAACAGCGCAAGCGTGTTGTCCCGGTAGTAGGCGAGCGATTCGACGCCGGTTTCGGCGAGAAACTTCTTCGGCTTGGTGTCGTCGCCGGTGTCGACGTTGACCGCGACCACTTCGAAGTCCTCGCCGCCGCGCTGCTTCTGGAGCGCATCCAGCGCCGGCATCTCGGCCCGGCAGGGCGCGCACCATGTGGCCCACAGATTCATCAGGATCGTCTTGCCTGCAAATTTCCGGACGCTGATGGGTGCCCCGTCCGGAGCCTGGAAGGAGAGATCGGCGACGGGCCGCGGCGGAGAGGCGGCAAGCATGGCGGCGACTTCCCCGGTTGCGACGGCCGCCACGGCGTCGGCGAATTCCTGCCTGGCCGCGCATTTCGCTTCCTCGGCCGCGACGAGCGGCGACGCGGCATTGTTGCCATCCCCCTCGCTCGTCACGTATACCGCAGCCGCGCCGGCAAGGAGGCCCGCGACCGCGGCAATCAGGATCATGCGTGATGCCGGCAGGTGCAAGTTCTTCAGTGCCATTCGAAACTCCAGGGCCCGGTTATCACCATGAGCGACGATAAGACCAGCAACCAGATGTGGGGCGGACGATTTGCCTCGGGTCCGGCGGCGGTCATGGAAGCGATCAACGCCTCGATCGGCTTCGACAGGAAGCTCTATTCGCAGGATATCCGCGGTTCGATCGCGCATAGCGAGATGCTGGCCGAGAAAGGCATAATTTCGGCGGAGGATCAAAGCCGCATCGCTCACGGCCTGAACACGATCCTGCGAGAGATCGAAGCGGGGACGTTCACTTTCTCGGCCCGGCTGGAAGACATCCACATGAATGTCGAGGCGCGGCTGGCTGAACTGATCGGCCCCGCGGCGGGCCGGCTGCACACGGCGCGGTCGCGAAACGACCAGGTGGCCGTGGATTTCCGGCTCTGGGTCAAGGAAGAGCTCCTGAGCACCGCCGAGGCGCTGAAGCGGTTGATTGCCGCCTTCCTCGACCGCGCGGAAGAGCATGCGGCAACCGTGATGCCGGGCTTCACGCATCTGCAGAGCGCCCAGCCGGTGACGTTCGGCCATCACTGCATGGCCTATGTCGAGATGTTCGCGCGCGACCTGTCGCGGGTGCGCGACGCTGTCGAGCGGCTCGACGAGAGCCCGCTCGGCGCCGCCGCGCTTGCCGGAACCGGCTTTCCGATCGACAGGTCCATGACCGCAAGGGCGCTCGGCTTCCGCGAGCCGACGCGCAATTCCATCGACAGCGTCTCGGACCGCGACTTCGCGCTCGAGTTCCTCTCGATCGCCTCGATCTGCGCGACGCACCTCTCCCGGCTTGCCGAGGAGATCGTCATCTGGTCGACGCCGCAGTTTTCCTTCGTGCGCCTGTCGGACTCCTTCTCCACCGGCTCGTCGATCATGCCGCAGAAGAAGAATCCGGACGCCGCCGAACTGGTGCGCGGCCATGCGGGGCGGATCAGCGGTTGCCTGATGTCGCTGATGATGACGATGAAGGGCCTGCCGCTCGCCTATTCGAAGGACATGCAGGAGGACAAGGAAGCCGTCTTCGACGCCGCCGAGGCGCTCGACCTCATGATCGCGGCCATGACCGGCATGGTCTCCGACATGACCGTCAACGCCGATGCCATGAAACGGGCGGCCGGCGCCGGCTACTCCACCGCCACCGACCTGGCGGACTGGCTCGTGCGGGTGCTCGGCCTCCCCTTCCGCGAGGCACATCACGTCACCGGGCGGGCCGTGGCCATGGCCGAGGCGAAGAAGACGGGGCTGGAGAAGCTGTCGGTCGAGGAGCTGAAGACGCTCCACCCAGGCATCACGGACGACGTCTATTCGGTGCTTTCGGTGCGCAATTCCGTCCGCAGCCGCACCTCGTTCGGCGGGACCGCGCCGTCGCAGGTCCGCAGGCAGATACGCCACTGGAGAAAGCGCCTGGCCAAAGCCTGACGGCTTCGTCCAAAACGGGTGCACAGGCGCAAAAACTCCGGTAAAGACGTCCCGGTAACGAAGAGGGTGATCATGTCCTTCCGCAAGATTGCGCCGATGCTGGTCCTTTGCGCCGTCGGTCTCTCCCTGCTGGCCGGCTGCGGACGACGCACCCCGCCGATCACCCCC
>CATMOC010000287.1 GCA_950071955.1 uncultured Mesorhizobium sp.
GGGCAGGTTGTGCACCGTGACCGGGCCGTTGGCGATGTCGATGACGGTGTTGGCCCCCTCGACGTAGAAGTGGTGGTGGTCCGAGGTGTTGGTGTCGAAATAGGTCTTCGCACCCTCGACGGCGAGGATGCGCAGCATGCCGGCCTCGGTGAACTGGTGCAGCGTGTTGTAGACGGTCGCCAGCGACACGGGGACGCCGGCCTGCACTGCTTCCTCGTGCAGTTCCTCGGCGGAGATGTGACGGTCGCCCTTGGCGAAGAGCATGTCCGCCAGCGCGACGCGCTGCCGGGTCGGGCGAAGACCCGCCTCACGCACCTTGCCGACGATGCCAGCCATTGTCTCTTGCATTAACGTCTTCCAGTGTTCGTGCCCCGCGGACCCGGAGGATCGCGCAATATGCCAGCCACATGATATATTCGTTCCCCCCGCCGAGATCAATACATGGCGGCGGGGCCGCAGGGCGAGCGGCGGGAGCGGCCGAGGCGCGCCAAGCCCGTCCCCGCGGCGAATTTCGGCACGCCTCGCAGTCCGGGCGCCTCAAACTTCTTGAAATGCGTCGCGGGAACCGGTATATAGCGGTCAAATTCTTGGTCGTACGGCGCAAGAGTGGGTCCACCCGGTCCCGCTCTTTTTTGTTACCCGCGCGGCCCTTCCGGAGACATACGCACGGGAATGACGGACCAGACGACCGAGGCGGACGACCGCATCATCCGCGAGACCGGAACAGACCAGCGCGTGGCGCTGCTCATCCAGCCATTGCTGCGCTCGATGGGATACCGGCTGGTGCGGGTGCGGCTGTCGGGGCAGAACGGCCTCACCTTGCAGATCATGGCCGAGCGCCTCGACGGCACGATGACGGTCGAGGACTGCGAGGAGGTGAGCCGCGCGGTGTCGCCGCTGCTCGACGTCGAGGACGTGATCGACAAGGCCTATCACCTGGAAGTCTCCTCGCCCGGCATCGACCGGCCGCTGGTGCGCAAGAGCGATTTCGGCCACTGGGCCGGGCATCTGGCCAAGCTGGAGACCTCGATGCCGGTGGCCGAGAAGAAGCGGTTCCGCGGCAAGATCGCCGAGGCGACCGAGACCGAGGTGGTGATCGAGCGCGACCAGGCGAGCTACGGCGACGAGCCGGTGGTGCGCATCCCGTTCGACGTCATATCCGAGGCCAGGCTGGTCCTGACGGACGACCTCGTGCGCGAGGCGCTCCAGAAGGACAAGAAGGCGCGCCAGGAACGAAAGAAACGCCGCGGCGAAGAGCCGGACGGCGAGGACGAACAACAAACGCAAGATTGAATTCGCGGCGCGGCCACAGGGCCGGCGCGAAGCAAGGGAGACCATCATGGCAGTCAGTGCAAACCGGCTGGAGCTTCTGCAGATCGCGGACGCCGTGGCCCGCGAGAAATCGATCGACAAGTCCATCGTCATCGCGGCGATGGCCGACGCGATCCAGAAGGCGGCCCGCTCGCGCTATGGTCAGGAGACCAACATCCGCGCCGACATCAACCCGACCACGGGCGAGATGAAGCTGCAGCGGCTGATGGAGGTGGTCGAGGACGTCGAGGAGTTCGGGCGCCAGATTTCGCTGCGCGACGCGCGCGACCGCAACCCGGACGCGCAGGTGGGCGACTTCATCGCCGAGCAGCTCCCGCCGATGGATTTCGGACGCATCGCGGCGCAGTCGGCTAAGCAGGTGATCGTGCAGAAGGTGCGCGAGGCCGAGCGCGACCGCCAGTACGACGAGTACAAGGACCGCATCGGCGAGATCATCAACGGCACCGTCAAGCGCGTCGAATACGGCAACGTGATCGTCGATCTCGGCCGCGGCGAGGCGATCATCCGGCGCGACGAGTTGATCCCGCGCGAGAACTACAAGTACGGCGACCGCGTGCGCGCCTATGTCTACGACGTGCGGCGCGAGCAGCGCGGACCGCAGATCTTCCTGTCGCGCACGCATCCCCAGTTCATGGCCAAGCTCTTCCAGATGGAAGTGCCGGAGATCTACGACGGCATAATCGAGATCAAGTCGGTCGCCCGCGATCCCGGATCGCGCGCCAAGATCGCGGTGATCTCGCGCGACAGTTCCATCGACCCGGTCGGCGCCTGCGTGGGCATGCGCGGCAGCCGCGTGCAGGCGGTGGTCGGCGAGCTGCAGGGCGAGAAGATCGACATCATCCCCTGGTCGCAGGATGCGGCGTCCTTCATCGTCAACGCCTTGCAGCCGGCCGAAGTCGCCAAGGTGGTGCTCGACGAGGATGCCGAGCGCATTGAAGTCGTCGTCCCGGATGACCAACTATCGCTTGCGATCGGCCGGCGCGGACAGAACGTTCGCCTGGCCTCGCAGCTGACCGGCTGGGACATCGACATCCTCACCGAGCAGGAGGAGAGCGAGCGCCGTCAGAAGGAGTTCGTGGAACGCTCCACCCTGTTCATGGATGCCCTGAACGTCGACGAGATGGTCGGCCAGGTCCTGGCTTCCGAAGGTTTCACCTCCGTGGAGGAAGTCGCGTACGTCGATGCCGACGAGATTTCGTCCATCGACGGGTTCGACGAGGACACGGCGTCCGAGATCCAGGCCCGCGCGCGGGAATATCTCGAGCGCATCGAGGCCGAGCACGACGCAAAACGGCGTGAACTGGGCGTCGAGGACGCGTTGCGAGAGGTGCCCGGCATGACCACCGCCATGATGGTCACGCTCGGCGAGGACGGCGTGAAGACGGTCGAGGATTTCGCCGGCTACGCCGTCGACGACATCGTCGGCTGGAAGGAACGCAAGGACGGCGAGACCAAGATGTTCCCCGGTGTCCTTTCGGACCACGGGGTGAGCCGCGCCGACGCCGAGCAGATGGTGCTCGCGGCGCGCCTGAAGGCAGGCTGGATCACCGAGGACGACCTCGCCGGGGAGACCGACGAGGCCGAACTGGAAGAGCAGCCGGCCGAAGCCTGAGCCGGACAATGGAACGGCGGCTGACCGGAGAGTTGTTTGGACGAGATGGCCGAACGCACATGCATCGTGACGCGCCGCGCGGGCGAGCCGGAAGGCCTGATCCGCTTCGTGGCGGGTCCCGACATGTCGGTCGTGCCGGACCTGAAGAGGAACCTGCCGGGGCGCGGCTGCTGGGTCACCGCTGAGCGGACCCGTGTCGAGGAAGCGGCTCGCAAGAACCTCTTCCGACGCGCGCTCAAGGCGGAGGTAAACGTCGACCGGGACCTCGCCGGAATGGTCGACGCTCTGCTGACCAAGTCCCTGCTGGGCGCGCTCGGGCTTGCGCGCAAGGCCGGTGCCGTGGCATTGGGCGCAGCCAAGACGGACGCCGCCATCCGCTCGGGAAAGGCTCTCGTCGTGCTTCACGCCAAGGAAGCGGCCGAGGACGGCATTCGCAAGCTTTCCCAGGCGCGCAAGGCGACCGTCCATCTGGGCGGTCCGGATATCGAGGCCTACAAACTCCTTTCGGAGGCCGAAATGGGTTTGGCATTCGGGGCCACAAATGTGATACATGCTGCCGTGCTCGCGCAGGACGCGGGCAAGGCGGCTTTCAGGCGCGTGGTTGCGCTTGACCGTTACCGGGGCGGCTCCCCGGATGGCCGGGCGGCAGTTGACGGCCCGCCGGCACAGACGGCGCCTAACAAGGATACGGAATGACGGATACGAAATCGGGCGACGACAAGACGCTGACCGTGAATACGAAGAAGACCCTGACCCTGAAGCGGCCGGGGGTCGAGCAGGGAACCGTGCGCCAGAACTTCTCGCATGGGCGGACGAAGTCCGTCGTCGTCGAGACCAAGAAGCGCAAGTTCTCCATCCCGGGCGAACGCCAGGAACAGGCGCCGCTGGCGCTGAACCCGCGCCCGCAGCCGGCCGCCCCGCGCCCAGCGCCGCCGCCGCAGGCACCGGTCGCCCGCCAGCCGCAGCCGCCGCAGCGCGAGGCTCCGCGCGCGCCGGCCCAGGCGGACCGCTCGGGGGTCGTGCTGAACGACCTCTCCGGCGAGGAGATCGAAGCGCGTCGCCGCGCCCTCGAGGAGTCGCGCCATCGCGAGATCGAAGAGCGCAAGCGCGCCCAGGAAGACGCCCTGCGCCGCAACGAGGAAGAAGAACGCCGCCGCAAGGAGCGTGAGGAATCCGCGCTCCGGCAGGCCGAGGAAGAAGCGCGCCTGCAGCGCGAGGCCGAAGCCCGGCGCCGCGCCGAGGAAGAAGCGCGCCGCCGCACGCCGCTGGTGGAGCCGGAGGTCGCGGACGAGCCCGAGGTGGTCAAGAGCAAGACCAAGCCCGGCCTGCCGCCCAAGCGCATCCCGACGCCGGAAGTTCCGCGCCCGACGCGCGGACGCGACGAGGACCGACGCCGCGGCAAGCTGACGCTCAACAGCGCCCTTTCGGGCGACGAGGCCCGCGGCCGCTCGCTGTCGGCCATGCGCCGCCGCCAGGAGAAGTTCAAGCGCGGCATGCATCAGGAACCGCGCGAGAAGATCGCGCGTGAAGTGATCCTGCCCGAGACGATCACCATCCAGGAACTCGCCAGCCGCATGGCCGAGCGGGCGGTGGACGTCGTGAAGTACTTCATGAAGCAGGGCCAGATCATGAAGCCCGGCGACCTGATCGACGCCGACACGGCCGAACTGGTCGCGTCGGAGTTCGGCCACACGGTCAAGCGCGTGGCGGAATCCGACATCGAGGAAGGGCTGTTCAACATCGCCGACAAACCGGAGAACCAGGAACGGCGTCCCCCGGTCGTCACCATCATGGGCCACGTCGACCACGGCAAGACGTCGCTGCTCGACGCCATCCGCGAGGCCAACGTGGTTTCGGGCGAGGCCGGAGGCATCACCCAGCACATCGGCGCCTACCAGGTGGAGAAGAACGGCCAGAAGATCACCTTCATCGACACGCCGGGCCACGCCGCCTTCACGGCGATGCGTGCCCGCGGCGCACAGGCGACCGACATCGCGGTCCTGGTGGTCGCGGCCAACGACGGCGTGATGCCGCAGACGATCGAGTCCATCAGCCACGCCAAGGCGGCGGGGGTGCCGATCATCGTGGCGATCAACAAGATCGACAAGCCCGACGCCGACCCGCAGAAGGTACGCACGCAGCTGCTCCAGCACGAGGTGTTCGTGGAATCCATGGGCGGCGAGGTGCTCGACGTCGAGGTTTCCGCGACCAAGAAGACCAACCTCGACAAGCTGCTCGAAGCGATCCTGCTGCAGGCAGAACTGCTCGACCTGAAGGCCGATCCGGAGCGTACTTCGGAAGGCGTCGTCATCGAGGCCAAGCTCGACAAGGGCCGCGGTCCGGTCGCGACCGTGCTGGTGCAGACCGGCATGCTGCTGCCTGGCGACATCATCGTGGCCGGCAACGAATGGGGCAAGGTGCGCGCGCTGGTCAACGACCGCGGCGAGCAGATCAAGGAAGCCGGACCATCCACGCCCGTCGAGGTGCTGGGTCTCCAGGGCACGCCGCAGGCAGGCGATCGCTTCGCCACCGTGGAAAGCGAGGCACGGGCACGCGAGATCACCGAATACCGCCAGCGTCTGGCGCGCGAGAAGGCGGT
>CATMOC010000288.1 GCA_950071955.1 uncultured Mesorhizobium sp.
GGCGGCAGCGGTGATGGCTTCGGCAATGTTCACAACCGCGTGGCGGAACACCTGATTGCCCAGCATACGCAGATGGCCGACCTGACCGGTCGTGGCCGGGCCCCCGTCGACGTACAGAAGGTCGGTCTTGGTGCCGTCGCAGCGCAGGGCCGAGCCCAGAATGCCGCGATCCGCAGGCGTCCCCTGCCCCTCGACCGGTTCCAGCACCACGGCGCCGGCGCCATCGCCGAACAGCACGCACGTGGTGCGGTCTTCCCAGTCCATCAGCCGGGTCATTTCCTCGGCGCCGATGACCAGCGCGCATGTCGAGGTGCCGCGCGCGACAAAGCCGTCGGCCACGCTCAGCGCATAGACAAAGCCCGAGCAGACCGCCTGGATGTCAAACGCCACGCAGACCGGCACGCCCAGCTTGCGCTGCACGATCGAGGCTGTGGCCGGAAAGGTCATGTCCGGCGTGGTTGTGGCGACGATGATCAGATCGACGTCGGCGGGGGACTTTCCGGCCTCGGCGAGGGCCTTTCGGGCCGCTTCAACGGCCAGATCGCTGGTTGGCTGGTCCGGCGCGGCCTGATGGCGCTGGCGGATGCCGGTGCGCTCAATGATCCATTCGTCCGAGGTGTCGACGAACTTCGCCAGATCGGCATTGGTCACGACCTTTTCCGGCAGATAGGCACCGACGCCGGTCACAGCGCTACGAACTACAGTCACTGAACAGCCTCCACACCGGTCCCGGACGCGGGTCCGGCCTCGTCCTCCTCGAGGACGGTCGTCATGCGCTTCAGATTGGCGCTGACCTTGGTCATATAATCGCTGCGGGCCAGGTCGCCAGCCACGCGGATGGCATTGCCGAACCCATAGGCGCTGGCACCGCCATGGCTTTTGACGACGATGCCGTTCAGGCCCAGCAGGGGCCCGCCGTTGATGGCATTGGGGTCGATGCGGTTGCGCATCTTCTTCAGCGCCGGCAGCGCCATCATGGCCCCGAACCGCGACGGCAGGCCCGACATCAGGGCTTCCTTCAGCAGCGCAGAGATGAAACGCGCCGTGCCCTCGGCCGTCTTCAGCGCGACATTGCCGGTAAAGCCGTCGGTGACGATCACATCGACCGTGCCCTTGGCGATGTCATCGCCCTCGACAAAGCCGTGATAGTCCAGATCAAACGCCCCGCTGCGCAGCAGGCGGTGGGCCTCGCGCACCTGTTCGTGGCCCTTCATGTCTTCCGAGCCAACATTCAGCAGGCCGATGGTCGGGCGTTTCGTGCCGTGGACCGCCGTCTGGAAGGCTTCACCCATGATGGCGAACTCGATCAGCTGGGCCGCGTCATAGGCCTGCATCGCGTAGGTGCCGGGCACGGAGTCGTATTTCTCGATATAGGCGGTGACGAACTTTTCGTTCGCCTCGTTCTCCAGATCCGGCGCCCAGTTGGCCCCGCCCAGCAGGCCAAGGGCCGCGTCCTGCGTCGCCGGCAGCGTGGTTTCGTCCACGGTGAAGGCCGACAGGAACGGGATGGTGGTCAGCCCCGCCTGCGCGTATTGCTTGACCCACTGGATGCCGAGCCCGCCGGGGTAGAAGACGAAGACGGCGTCGGGCTTGCCCAGCCTGGCGACGTTGTCCAGCAGGGCCGCGTTCGCAGCATCGGAGAGATGTTCGCAGACCTCCATGCAGTAGACGACGTCGAACGTACCCGCGAGCGTGTCGATGAAGTCAGGCACGGCGTCGAAGGTCGTAGCGCCCTCGAAGGTCATCTCGCCGAGCAGCCAGGGATCGTAGCCGAACAGGTTTTCCTTCGCGGTGTACCGGCTGAGCTGATCGAAGAACGCGCCGTCTCCACAGCCATAGTCGAATATCCTGTCGCCGGACTCGATCGGGACGATGCGCACGGCCTGGTCCAGCCGCCGCGAATGGGCGATGGCCTTGAGGAATTCCCTGGTGTTGCGGGTGCGGTCTGCGTACATCGCGACGGTTCTAGAGGCGAACGCCGGAAACTCAAGCGCGCCGGCGACTTCGTGTCCCGCTCCGGCCGCCTCAAACGCCGTCGGCGGCGCACGTCACTTGCCGGATCGCAAATAGAACCGTAACCACAAAGACGACGACGACCGCAAGACTGGGCAGAGAATACCGCATGAAGGCCGCCCCACACCCGCGACAGGAAGAGCGTCTTGCTCGGCTGCGTGAGTACGACATCCTGGACACCCCGCGCGAGAGCGACTTCGACGACATCGTCGGGCTGGCTTCGCAGATCTGCGAGACGCCGATCTCGGTGGTGAACCTGATCGACAGGGACCGGCAATGGTTCAAGGCCGAAGTCGGCCTCGGCGTGCGCGAGACGCCGCTCGAGACGTCGCTCTGCTCGCACGCGGTCCTCGAACAGGACTATATGGAAATCCCCGACACGCTGGCCGACGACCGCACCGCCGACAACCCTTTGTGCCTCGACACGAATGGCCTGCGATTCTACGCGGGCTTCCTGCTGAAGTCCGCCGAAGGACTACCGATGGGAACGCTCTGCGTGCTCGATACCAAGCCGCGCCGGCTTTCCGACGCCCAGCGGAACGCCCTGCGCGTTCTGGCCGCGCAGGTGATGAACCAGCTCGATCTGCGTCTTGCCCTGTCGCGTCAGGAACTCATGCGCCAGGAGATCGACCACCGCGTCAAGAATTCGCTCCAGTCGATCGGCGCCTATGTCAGGCAGCGGCGCAGGCGGTCGCAAAGCGATGAAGCGAAGGACACGCTCGCCGCCGTCGAGACGCGCATCGAGGCGGTGGCCTCCCTGCACGAACAATTCTACCGGACCGATGGCGGAAGGAGGCTCGATCTCGAAGAACTCGGAGGGCGGCTGCAGGAGCTGACGGCTGAAATGAGCCCACCCGGCATTGTGGTCGACGTGCGGCTTCCCACCGTCGAGGTCGGCGCGAAAACTGCCTCCGCGCTCTCCATGGTCATGAGCGAGTTCATCGCCAATTCGATCAAGCACGCCTTCGATGGCCGCACGGAAGGCCGTATCGAGGTGACGGGGTCGATGTCCGGCGACGGCCGGATCGAGATCCTGTGCCGCGACGATGGTGTCGGTGGCGCCGGTGTGGTCTCCGGGGATCGGGCAAGCGGCGGCCTCGGCCTGCGTATCATCGAGGCGGGCGTGGGACAGCTCCGCGCCAGCCCGCGCTGGACGTCGGGTGCCGGCGGCACGACACTGTCCTTCGCGTTCGACGGCGGGTAGACGGCGGCGGGCCGGCACGAAGCGGTTTCAATCACAAGAAAGATGAGGGAGTGAACCACATGAAAGCAGATGCGGAGGCGTTGTCGCCGGAAGAACTCCTTCAGGCCGAAGCCGCGGTCGACCTGCCGGAAATCGGCTCGCGCGAGCGCTACGACGCGCTGATGAAAGTGGTCACCAACCGCGTCACCGTGCGCGCCTTCGATCCGCAGTTCGAAGTGCCGCGCGAGCATTTCGAGATGATCCTCGAGGCCGCCCGCCACGCGCCGTCGGGCGCGAACGCCCAGCCTTGGCACTTCATCGTCATCACCGAGCCCGAGCTGAAAGAGAAGATCGCCGGCTACTTCGTCGAGGAACAGCGCCGCCGCGCCAAGCTGAAGATGAAGTTCCCGACGCCCGACTATCGCGGGCTCGCGACGGCGCCGGGCTTCATCGTGGTGGCGACCGATTTCCGCTGGGTCTCCGCCTTCCCGGTGCTGAAGGACGACACGTCGGACCTGAACCGCATGTACAGGGAGAATGCCGAGCGCATCCTCCTCCAGTCCGTCGCAGCCGCCACCATGTCGGCGCATCTCGCCGCCGCGGCACTCGGCTACAATGTCTGGTGGATCACTGCGATCGGACAGCAGGCCGCGCAGGAGGCCATGAAGCCGCTGCTCGGCATTCCCGAGGAGCTTTCGGTGCTCGACATCATGGCTTTCGGGCCGCCCGCGAAGGCGCCCTACAAGCGCTGGCGCAAGCCGCTGGAGGAGATCGCCAACTGGAACCGGTTCGATCCCGCGCACCACATGACCGGCGAGGAACTGGATGACTGGATCCAGACCCGCCGCCACCGCGTCATGTTCAAGGACGCCTCGAAGGTCGACTGACCAGCCGGCCCGACGACGACAAGACAAGGAACGGAAACGCCATGGCTTCCTCCGACCGCTCGCCCCGCCTCGCCGTCCTGATTGACGCCGACAACGCTTCCGCCAAGATCGCCGACGGTCTCTTCGAGGAGATCGCCAAGATCGGCGAGGCCAGCGTGCGCCGAATCTACGGCGACTTCTCCAGCACCCGCTCGAAGGCCTGGATCGACGTGCTGGCCAAGCACGCCATCGTTCCGCATCAGCAGTTCGCCTATACCACCGGCAAGAACGCCTCCGACATCACGCTGGTCATCGACGCCATGGACCTCCTGCACACCGGTCGCTTCGACGGCTTCTGCCTCGTGTCGTCCGACAGCGACTTCACGCGGCTCGCTTCGCGCATCCGCGAGCAGGGCATCGACGTGTTCGGCTTCGGCGAGCAGAAGACGCCGGAGAGCTTCCGCCAGGCATGCCGGCGCTTCATCTACACGGAGAACCTGCTGCCCGGCGCGGCCAACGACAGTTCCGACACCGGCGACGAACGACCGACCGGGACGCTGCAGCCGCCCAGCGCCGCCGTCCCGCTGATCCGCCGCGTTCTGGCGGAAATGGAAAGCGCTGACGGCTGGGTGCATCTCGGCGCCGTCGGCACGCAGTTGGTCAACCGCTATCCCGACTTCGATCCGCGCTCCTACGGCTTCCGCAAGCTGTCGGACCTCGTGCGCAAGACCGGCGCCTACGAGGTCAAGCCCGGGCCCGGCACGTCGCTCGTCATGCGCCCGACTCCCAGGGTCGCCGAGACGAAAGCCGCGGAGACCAAGGCCGCAGAGCCGGCCGCCAAGCCGCGGTCGCGGCGCCGCACGTCGGCCAAGCCGAAGGCGGACGCCAAGTAGCGGGGACGGGCATGGAGACGGCGGGATCGAGCTTCGGACGTCATCGCAAGATCATGCCTTTCGATCCGGCGGGCGACCCCGGCGGCGCGCCCGACGAGGCGGCGCTGCGCAAAGCCTCCCGCGAAAAGGCCGCCTCGCTGAACAGCCATGCGCTCGGCTACGGTCCGCTCGCCGAAGCGGAGTGGGCGGCGGCGGGCATCGCGGCACCCGACCTGCCCGCCATGCGCCGCTACCGGCTCGACCGCATCCGCGCCGAGCTGAAGCGCCGCGACTATGCGGGCGTTCTGCTCTACGACCCGGTCAACATCCGCTATGCCACCGATTCCACCAACATGCAGCTCTGGGTCGCGCATAACCCTACCCGCCATTGTTTCGTGGCCGCCGATGGCCCGGTCGTGCTGTTCGACTATTTCTCCTGCGAGCACCTCTCGGATCATTCAGGCGTGGTCGACGAGGTTCGGCCGGCAGTGTCGTGGATGTATCTCTACGGCGGCGAACTGACCGACAGGAAGGTCCGCCGCTGGGCCGCCGGCATAGCCGATCTCGTGCGTGAACATGGCCGAGGCAATTCCCGGCTGG
>CATMOC010000289.1 GCA_950071955.1 uncultured Mesorhizobium sp.
CGACCCGGTCTCGGTTGCCGTTGCGCTCGCCGACAAGCTCGACACGCTGGTCGGCTTCTGGGCGATCGACGAGAAGCCGACCGGCAGCAAGGATCCGTATGCGCTGAGGCGGGCGGCACTGGGGGGGATACGGATCCTAGTGGAGAACGGGGTGCGGCTGGGGCTGCAGTCGATCCTTCTTAGGCATTGGCTAGAATGGGTAGCCTCAATAGATGACTTCGCCCTCTCGGCGCCTTGGATTGCCTACACACAAACCGAATCCTTTGAGGATCTGAAAACGCTGGCGAAAGTCGCGGCAACTGCGCCCTTTGTAGCGACGTTTGTTGCGATACCGCCGCAAAGGTATGAGCAAATTCAAAAGCTTCCTGAGCGCGGCTTCGATTTGATTCAGGAAGAATGGATAGACCGATTGGACGCACTGACCGAGTGGGTCGGACGCGTCGAGGAATTCCGTTCCGGCGGAAAGGACGTCGAGGGGTTCATGAGAATTGATGCCCTAGGAAGGCCGATGGCGGAATGGGCGAGTGGGCTTCGATCTGACCTTCTCTCCTTCTTCCACGATCGCCTGAAAGTCTATCTCCGCGACCAAGGGGCGCGGCACGATCTGATTGATGCGGTGCTGGCGAGCACCGGCAGTTCGATCTCCCCCCCAGTGGGGGAGATCAGCCAATCGCAGGCCGCAGTAACCGCCGCCAACGACGACCTCCTGATGATCGTGCGGCGCGTCGAGGCGCTGGCAGACCTGCTCGATACCGAGGACGGGAAGAACCTGCTCGCGGGCACGAAGCGCGCGGTCAACATCATCGCGGCGGAGGAGAAGAAGGGCACCGAGATCGGCGCCCATGTCGATCCCGAACTCTTCGTCGCGCCCGAGGAGAATCGGCTGTTCGAGGCGATCGGTATCGCCGACCGCGAAGCCGCGGATGCGATCCGGGCCGAGGATTTTTCGGCTGCGATGCGGGCCATGGCACGGCTACGCGGGCCGATCGACATTTTCTTCGACACGGTGCTGGTGAACGACCCGGACGAAACGATCCGGGCCAACCGGCTGGCGCTGCTGACGCGCATCCGCGCCGTCACCGGCCAGGTGGCGGATTTTTCCAGGATCGCGGGCTGAGGCTGCCCACTTCCGCCCCCCCCCCCCGGCGGTGCGACGGCGTCGAGGGTGGGCGTACTCGGAGCGCTCGGCCGCCACGACCCGTGATCCCGTGGGGCGCTGCGCGGCTCCGACATGCATTTCGATCAACTGCGAGGGAGACGCCGGGCTGTATGTGAAGCCTACTCCAGCCGCTGCGTCGGCGGCGGGGGCGGCGCGGGGGCCGGTGGCGTGGTAGCCGGATCCGGCGCCTTGTCGCCTCCCGATGGCCTATCGGATGGTAGGCTGCCGTGCCGTTCGGCCACGGCCGGCGCATCCGGTTTTCGACCGGCGCGTTTTTCGGTCGGCTCCGTGCGCGGCGCGCCGATAGAGGCAGGCGAGGCCTCGGAGCGTGCCGTTGTCGTCGGATAAGCATCGCCCACCAGTCCACCACGGATCACCATCGGCAGGCCGCCAGGTCCACCATCGGCGTCCGGCCTCGGCCGCGCCGATGGTTCGCCATAGGCGACCATTGAACTGCTGAGCGCCGGCGGCCAGTCGTCTGCGGCTTCCTGACGGACGGAAGAGAGCGTTGCGGCGGCGTCTTGTGGTGTCTCGCCGGAACCGGAAAATGCCGCGGTGCGGATGGTGTCGTCGGGCGGCGCCAGGACCACTTGCGGGTCCTCGAACGCCGGCTCGCCGATGACGATGATCGAACGCGAAGGCCCGGCCGGAGGCGCGCCGAAAACTGCGAACGAGGAGGCGCCCGCCTGCTGCGTCAACAGCAAGCCGCATGCGAACACGGCCAGGCCCAAAGATTTCATACCGCTCCCGCCTTCATGGCGTGGACATGCAACGGAAGGCGCCTAGCATCCAGGCGCCTTCATTCCCATTGCCGCCACCGATAACATTTGACCGATTAAGAAAATGATGACACGGCGTCACTTGCCGCCGGCAATTCCGCGCGATAGGCAGCGCCGAAGAGACGAAAGGCGGCCGATGGCGGAGATCCTCCCGGAAGACCGAGCGCTGGAACGGGCGTGCGAGCTGATCCTCGCCGGCCTTCCCGTCGCCGTGCCGACCGAGACGGTCTACGGACTCGCCGCCGATGCCACGAACGGCGAGGCGGTGGCCCGCATCTACGAGGCCAAGGGCCGGCCGCGTTTCAACCCGCTGATCGTGCATGTCTGCGACCGGGATATGGCAGACCGGATCGGCACGTTCGATCCCGTTTCGGCCCGGCTCGCCGACATCTTCTGGCCCGGTCCGCTAACGCTGGTGCTGCCGCTGAAGGCGGGCGCGCCGGTGAGCCCGCTGGTCACGGCCGGGCTCGGTACGGTGGGAATCCGCATGCCGCGCGGCTTCGCGGCACGGCTCGCCGCCAGCACGGGCAGGCCGATCGCGGCCCCCAGTGCCAATTCCTCCGGCCGCGTGAGCCCCACGAGCGCCAGGGCCGTCGAGGCCGATCTCGGTGAGCGCATCCCGCTCATCGTCGACGGCGGCGCGGCTTCGGTCGGGGTCGAATCGACCATCGTCAAGGTAGAGGACGGCAGGGTGCAGCTCCTGCGTCCCGGAGGCGTGGCGGCCGAGGAGATCGAGGCGGTGCTGGGCGCGCCGCTGTCGCGCGGGAGAGCGGGGGCCACGGTCGAGGCACCCGGTATGCTCGTCTCCCACTACGCGCCGAACGCCACGGTGCGGCTGAACGCGTCCGAGGTGCGCACCGGAGAGGCGCTGCTCGCCTTCGGGCCGAAGAGAATCGCTAAAGCCGAGAATGCCGTGGCGGTCGAGAACCTGTCGCTTTCGGGCGATCTGCGCGAGGCGGCGGCCAGCCTCTTCGCGCATCTCGCGGCGCTCGACCGCTGCGGCGCGCATTCGATCGCCGTCGAGCCCGTGCCGAGGCAGGGGCTCGGCGAGGCGATCAACGACCGCCTGGCGCGGGCGGCGGCGCCGCGGGGTGATTCTACGATTGTCTCCCAAGACGCCGAGGTGGCGGATTTCTGAACCATGCCAGCGGCTGTTCCCCTCCCCTCGCTCGTCGCCCGTTTCGCCGCCATCGTCGGCGAGCGCCACGCGCTGGTAGCCGAAGCCGACGTCGCGCCCTTCGTCAGCGAGCGGCGCGGACTTTTTGGCGGCCGGACGAGCCTCGTGCTTCGGCCGGGCAGCGTGGAGGAGGTGTCGCGTATCCTGGCGCTGGCGACGGAAACCGGGACGCCGGTGGTGCCGCAGGGCGGCAATACGGGGCTGGTCGGAGGACAGACGCCCGACATGAGCGGCGGGCAGGTCGTGCTGTCGCTCTCCCGCCTCGACCGCATTCGCGAGGTGGACGTCTCCTCGAACACCATGACCGTGGAGGCAGGCGTCGTGCTGCAGCGCGCTCAGGAGGCAGCGGACGCGGTGGGGCGGCTGTTTCCCCTTTCGCTCGCCTCGCAGGGGACCGCGCAGATCGGCGGGAACCTCTCCTCCAATGCCGGCGGTACGGGGGTGCTCGCCTATGGCAACGCCCGCGAGCTCTGCCTCGGCGTCGAGGTCGTGCTACCGACCGGCGAAGTGTTCGACGACCTGCGCAAGCTCAAGAAGGACAACACCGGCTACGACCTGAAGAACCTCTTCGTCGGCGCGGAAGGCACGCTTGGCGTGATCACCGCCGCGGTACTAAAACTCTTTCCGAAGCCCAAGGGACGCGAAGTCGCCTGGATCGGCCTGCGTTCGCCGGAGGCCGCGCTGGCGCTCTTCGCGCTGGCCTCGGACCGCGCCGGCAGCGGGCTGACGGCCTTCGAGCTCTGCGCCAGGATCGCCGTCGACTTCTCGGTTCGGCACATCCCCGGCATCGTCGCACCGCTTGCGGGCGAGCATCCATGGCTGGTGCTGATGGAAATCTCCTCCGGCCGCTCGGCCGAGGATGCGCGCGGGCTGATCGAGGAGATGCTCGCCGAAGGGATAGAGCGGGAACTCGCCGACGACGCCGTGATCGCCCAGAACCTGTCGCAGGCCGACGCCTTCTGGGCGGTGCGCGAAGCGATGTCGGAGGCGCAGAAGCCGGAGGGCGTCTCGATCAAGCACGACATATCCGTGCCCGTCGCTTCCATTCCGGAATTCATCCGCGAGGCGGGGGCGGCGGTGCTGGCGGCTGCACCCGGCGCGCGGCTCGTCACCTTCGGCCACATGGGCGACGGCAACCTGCACTACAACGTCTCGCAGCCCGAGGGCATGGAGGATAATGCCTTCCTCGGGCGCTACCGCGAGATCAACGACATCGTGCATGGCGTCGTGCGGGGCTTCGGTGGTTCGATCTCGGCCGAGCACGGCATCGGCCGCATGAAGCGCGACGAACTGATCGCCACCGCCCCGCCGGTCGCCACCGACCTGATGCGGCGCATCAAGGCGAGTTTCGATCCGACCGGCATCATGAACCCGGGCAAGGTGATCTAGGAAAGCGGGGAGAACCCGCCCGATCCGTCTTGCGGGAATCCGCGACGGATGAAAGACTCGCGACACGATGACTCGCTCCCAGACCGCCGCCCCGCTGCTCTTCGACCTGCCGCAGGCGCCTGATTTCTCGTTCGAGAAGCGGCTGATAGCGCGCGGGCGGGGCCCGGTGTGCGGGCTCGACGAAGCCGGACGCGGGCCGCTGGCCGGTCCCGTCGTCGCGGCAGCCGTCATCCTCGACCCGAAACGGATACCGAAGGGGCTCGACGATTCGAAGCGGCTGAAGCCCTGCGACCGCGAGCGCCTGTTCGAGGAGATCATCCGCAAGGCCACAGCCGTCTCGGTGGCCTCGGTCGCCGCCGGCGGGATCGACACGATCAACATCCTGCGCGCCAGCCTGGAGGCCATGCGCCGCGCCGCCGCGACGCTGTGCGTGCACCCGCGCCACGCGCTTGTCGACGGCCGCGACATACCGCCGGGGCTGGGCTGCGAGGCCGACGCGCTGGTCAAGGGCGATCAACGCTCGCAGTCGATCGCCGCCGCCTCGATCGTCGCCAAGGTGACTCGCGACCGCATGATGACGCGCTGCGCGGCGGTGCATCCATCCTACGGCTTCGAGCTCCACATGGGCTACGCGACCGTGCGCCACCGCGCCGCGATCGTGGAGAGCGGCGCCGTCATGCGCATCCACCGCATGACATTCGCGCCGCTCAAGGCAGACGCCGAGCCGATGGCGATGGAGTTCGAGTGAGGATCATTCTCTCGAACGAAAAATGCCGCCTCGCGGGCGGCATTTTTCAAGAGATGACAACCAAGTAGCTCAGTTGAGCTTGGTCTTCAGGTCCTGCACCGAGGACTTGAAGAGGTTGTCCGCGACGCTGGCGTCGACCCGGTCGGCCAGGAGCTTGCGGGCGGCGGCAACGGCGATGTCGACGGCGTTGGCTCGGACCTCATTCACCGCCTCGCGTTCGGCCTGGGCGATCTTCTGCTCGGCCAGCGCGGTGCGCCGCGCGACATATTCC
>CATMOC010000290.1 GCA_950071955.1 uncultured Mesorhizobium sp.
CGCACCCTCCACGACAGCCGGGTCATCATGCGCTTCCTCGACATGTGGTCCCGCGGAAAACTCTATCCCGCGGATCCGGATCGGCTGATCGAGGTGGCCCAATTCGAATCGCTCTGTGACGGCGTCTGCGACTGCCTCCAGGCGATCATGTTCGAGAAGCGCTACCGTCCGGAAGACAAGATGTTCCAGGGCTGGATCGACCGCCAGTGGGAAAAGGCGACGCGCACGCTCGATCGGCTGGAAACGGAAGTCCCCGACCTCGCACCCGACGCCGCTACCCTCGCCCTGCGCGGCATGCTCGGCTACCTGTCGATTCGCTTTGAGGGTGAGTGGGAAGAGTCACACCCCGCCCTGGCGACGTGGACCGACCGGTTCGACCGGGCCAACCCGGAAGTCTCGACGGCGGCGCCGGGCATGGGGTGAGATGACGAGAACCGGGCGTAGGATCCGGACGGCCCCGATCTGCGTCGAACCCGGCGAATAGCTCGCATACAGCAGCCGACCCCCGATTTCTGCCCCCCTTGACGCAGCCGTCGGTATGGACGGTCCCGGTGTGCCGAGGATCTCGGTCAGTTCGCAAGCAGAGAGCACCACGAATGTGAGGACGACCGTACCGCGGCCCACAGGGGGCCGACTGGGGGCCCGCAACCCTGGCACGCTGTCACCTCCGGGAAATTTGTCCTCATCGGCATCCAGACCTGACGGACGATGGGAACGGCCCTGGGTCAGACCACCTCGAAGACGTCGACGCGACCAGAACGTCCGCGTATCGCGACCACTCCCATAGGGCGGAGGTGGACCGACGGGTCGACTGCAAGCGCCGTGGCCGCGCTGGCTGCGATCTCGATGCCGAGTTCCTTCGCCGTGCCGACCAGCCGGCTCGCAAGGTTTACCGTATCGCCGATCGCCGTGTAGCTCAGGCGTTCCGCGGAGCCGACGTTCCCCACCAGCGCGGTCCCGGTGTTGATCCCAATCCGGACGCGCGGCGTGGCAGACCCGGGATCGCGCCGCGGCATCCGGTCGCGAATGCTCGCAGCCGCCCGGCAGGCGCGCATCGCGTGGTCGTGAACCGGGTTCGGCGCGTTCCAGATCGCCATGACGGCATCGCCGATGAACTTGTCGACAGTGCCGCCCTCCCGATGAACCGCCTCGACCGCGATGGTCAGGAATTCGGTTAGGAACGGCTCGACGTCCGGTCCCAGCCGCTCGGTCAGTTCGGTGAAATTCGGCATGTCGGCGAACATCACCGTCACCTCGCGCAGTGTCCCGCCGGGCCGGGGGTCGATGCCGCCCTCCACGAGCGGCCTGACGATGTCGAGCGGCATGTAGCGAGCGAACGCGGCCAGCCCGCCCGCCATGTTCCTGAGCGCGATCGAGAAGTCGTTGAGCTCGGCCAGAAGCGTCGGCCGATGTTCGATTGCCGAGAGCGCGAAGCGCTCGACCTTCTGCAGTTCCCCCGCGAGTCGCGCCACCGGCCAGGTGAGGAACACCGTCGCAAACAGCACCGCGCTTCCGGCCGCCAGCGCCACGAGGACGAGCACGACGATCGTGATGCGCCGGCTGTTGCGATCGATCTCGGCCGTGTAGCGCGAGCGTGGCGTGACGGTGACAACCCGCCAGCCGTCGAAGGGAAGTGCTGCCACGGAGACGTGGACCGGTCCGGCTGCGCCGGCATTGACGACGGTGCGGATCGCACTGTCGGAACTGTGCGACAGCACGCCATCGGCCGCATGCGCCAAGGCGTCTTCGGCGGGAAAATCGGCGAGCCGTGCGGCCAGCGAGCGCTCGGATTCCGAGGAAGCGAGCACTGTCCCGTCCCCGCCGAGAACGTGGATCTCGCCCATGCCGGTGACGTTCAATCTTGCAAGGACACCGGACAGCCGATCGAGGGGGATCGCGACCATGACCACGCCTGCGAATTCGCCGCGGACTTCCACGCGTTTCGCGGCGACGATGGAGGGCTCGAAGCCGGCCGCGAGGACGTCGGCCATGGTCCAGATCGGCTGATCGGTCGCAGAGCCCTTCCGGTACCACGGCGAGCCCGCCGGAACGTAGGTGGCAGCGCCCTTCTGCCGTTCGAGAAAGAAAATGTCGCCCGGTAACGGACGATAGACGTCGCGCCGCAGCGGCCGCCCTCCGTCTGGGCCGGCAGCGCCGATCTCGATCATCTCGATGTTGCCGTCCGATCGTGCATGCGCGCCGAAGAAGCGGCCGTCGGGAAAGCCGAATCCGATCCAGCCGAACAGAGGGTGTGACCGCAGAAGCGGAAGAAACAGGAATTCGCGCTTGGCTTCGTCATCGGCCGTGATCGTCCGCTGGAACAGCACCGATCTGACGATTTCCGCCGAGGCTTCGGCGGCGGCGAAGCTGCTCTCGAGTTCGCGCCGCACAGCGTCCACGCTGGATGATTCCAGCGCCGCGACCACGCCGTCGACGTTCCGGTCTGCGGTCCCGCGCCACAGGAACTGGACGGTGAAGGCCGTCGACAGGATCGCGAGCAGGAGCAGCGCCGTGAGGGCATGCCCGAGCCGCACCCGCGGCATGCGGAAGGCATGGGGACGGCGCGGCATCCGCTTACTGCGGCTGCTCCGGTCGTTCGACGATGAGACGTGCGCTGCGGTCGAAGGTTGCATAGGCCCAGGCCCAATCCAGGAAGACGACGATGCGGTTGCGAAAGCCGATCAGGAACCAGAGGTGGGCGAAGCTCCAGGCCAGCCATGCGAATGTTCCAGAAAGTCGGATGCGGCCGAAATCGGCGACGGCCGCCTTGCGGCCGATCGTGGCGAGGTTCCCGTCATCGCGGTAGGCAAAGGGCGGCACGCGGCGTCCTCGCAGTCCGGCGATGATCCGCCGGGCGACGTCGCGTCCCATCTGTTTGGCTGCAGGCGCGACGCCAGGGACGGGACGGCCGTCCGGCCCTCGAACGTTGGCGGTGTCGCCGATCGCGAAGATCTCGGGGTGACCGGGGATCGAGAGGTCGGCGGAAACCATTACGCGGCCGGCGCGATCGGCGGCCGCGCCGATCCAATCCGCTGCAGGCGAAGCCATGACGCCCGCGGCCCACACTTTCGTCGCCGCCTGGATCCGTTCTCCCGAGTGCAGGGTCACCCCTTCCTCGTCCATCGCGGCGACGGCATCGCCAAGCCGCACGATCACTCCGAGCGCCTGCAACTGGGCCTGCGCCGCTTGCGACAGGCCAGCCGGGAAGCTCGGCAGAACACGGTCGCCTGCTTCCACGAGGACGATCCGGGTTTCGGCGATATCGATGTTGCGGAAGTCGCTTGCAAGCGCCTTGCGGGCGAGCTCGGCGATTGCGCCGGCCATTTCCACGCCGGTCGGGCCGCCGCCCACGACGACGAAGGTCATCAGGCGCTGCCGCTCGGCGCCGCGATCACCGACCTCGGCCTTCTCGAAGGCGGTGAGAATACGCGCACGCAGCGCCGTTGCATCGCCGATCGTCTTCAGTCCGGGTGCGAACGCTTCCCAGCCATCATGGCCGAAATAGGCGTGGCGGGCACCGGTCGCGAGAACGAGAACGTCGTAGGACAGGGTTCGCGTGCAGGTCGTCACCGTCCGCGCCCGCGGATCGATCGATTGCACGGTCTCCATGTAGACGGTCGCGTTCTTCTGCCCCGACAGGATGCGGCGGATCGGGGTCGCGATCTGCGCCGGCGACAGCCCCGCCGTCGCCACCTGATAGAGGAGCGGCTGGAACAGATGGTGGTTGCGCCGATCCACGAGGGCGACCTCGACGGGCGCCTTCCTGAGCTCGATCGCCGCGTTGAGGCCGCCGAAGCCGCCCCCGATGATCACGATGCGCGGCTTTCGTCCGATCGCGCGGTCCACGCGCGCAGATGCGCGCTCGATCGCAGGAACTGGAGCCGCCGCGTCCGCATCAAGGCGCAACATGGTCACCTCCGGGAAAGGACGCGCGCGGCGATCGCGTCGATCGAAACCGCACCCGCACCGCGCACGAGGATCAGGGCGAGAAGTGCGAACCAAAGAAGGTGATCGCCCCAGTTCTCCGGAAAGACGAAAAGCTGGATGGTTGCCACCACCCCGATGAGCATCAGGGCGCCGAAGCGGGCGAAGAGGCCGAGCGCCAGCATCACCGATCCGGCGAGCTCGGCCGCCGTTCCCAGCACAGCGGCAATGTCCGGGTCGATGAGCGGCAGAGCGTACTCATAGGCGAAGAGCTGCCGCGTGACTTCCCAGGAAGCGAGCTTCGTCTGCGCCGAGTTCCAGAACACGTGGGCGACGGCAATGCGGCCCGTGAGCTGGACGGCCCAGAATGGAACGCGTTCGGGAAGCCGGGCGTATGTCGAAAGGCGTGCGGTCAAGGGTGCGTGAGACATGCGAATTTCAGCGGTGGTCATGAAAGCCTCCATGGATTGCGGAAAGGTCGGTTCCTTGCGTGATTGCGGTGACCAGCCCGTCGGAGAAGAGCCGGAACAGGCCGGCGCCAAGGTCGAATCCCGGTTCTTGCGCAAGCGCGCGTTCGGCGGCGCGGATCAGTCCCTGGCCGTGTGCGAGGGCGTGCCGTAGGGCAAACTCCGCCGCGCCGAGCAACTGGAAGCCGACACGGTCCCCTCTGCGCCAGACGGCGATTCGTTCGGACCCGGTTCCCGACGTCACCGCGGGATCGGCGGTGGCATCGTCCTGGTGGGCCGTCCATATCGAAAGAGCGGGCCGGTGGCAGAACAGCATCCGCAAGGATGGCTGCAGCCGTATGTCCGGTGCGGTCACCCTCATGGCGGCCGCGATCGAGGCGACCGGACAGGACGGCAGGACCGGCGCGTCGAGGGCCTCGGCGATCGCCCATTCGAGCCGCGCGGTCTCCGAGACGAAGGGCATCTGCTCGAGCCCTTCGAAGGTTCGGAGGAAGCGAGGAAACTCGGCGCCGTAGCGGACGAGCCGCGGCTCGACCGGCGGGAGATGGTGGATGAAGGCCGAGGCCGCGCGGCGGAAAGGACGCTCGCCGGCGAGCCGGACTGTCACCGGGAACACGCTCATCAGGGTCGCGGTCAGCGAGGAGACGGTGTTGTTGCGGTAGATGCGCATGCGCGCGACGGGATCGGCGCGGCCGGCCCAGAGCAGGCGGGCAATGCCTGCGGCATCCCCGGTGAGGACGGCGCCGGCGACGCGGCGCTGGAGCGTTTCAAGCGGCAGCACGGCGAACCCTCCCCATAGTCTCCCTGATCGGCCATGCGGCCGGGCGGATGGTCTGGAATGCGGTGAGGACCGGCAGGCGCACGGGGCTCGCCGCGAAGGGATTGTCGACGCACGCTGTCCACGACGGCGCGGGACGAGGCGCGGGTCTGCGGTTGCCGCGACGGGCCTCGAAGGCGATCGTCTCCATCAGGAGATCCGCCCACATGGCTTCTCCTAGCAGGACTTCCAGCGACGGCAGTGCGCTGTCCCACTCGATTAGTGTCGGGCGAGGGCCGGTCCGTCCGATGACGTGTGCATAGAGCGACCAAACGACCGGCGGAACGCGCGAGCCGTGATCGTC
>CATMOC010000291.1 GCA_950071955.1 uncultured Mesorhizobium sp.
CGGCACGATCGCCTTGCGGGCGCGGAATTTTTCGACCGTTTCAGCGGCGATAGCATCCAGATCTGCGCCGGTGCCCAGCTTGTCCTGCGGCAGTGCCTCGTACAGCATCTTTGAGGCGCCTTCCATCGAGCCGACGAACACCGTGCCCAACCCACAGAGCCCCGCCGCGACTGCGGCCTGAAGCGATTCCGGCGCGCCCATATAGGTCATGCGCGCGGCCAGGGCGGACGGCGTGATACCATGTTCCACGAGCGTGATGACGATGGCGTTGAACACCCGGCTCTCCTCGGGCGGGGCCTTGCGGCCCGTCAACTGGAGAAACGCCAGATCGCCGAGGTTCATGTGGCCCAGGATCTCGTTCGGCAGGTCGAGTCCGCGCACGCAGATCTTATCGGGTGTGCTCCAGCCGATATTCGACGTAATTTTTTGTTTGCGCTTGCTCATCAAACCGGATCCCAGGAAAAGACGTCCGCCGACACTTCAAGCGGCGTGAAATGCGACTTGAGCGCGGGAATGGCATGCTCGGCGATCGTTTCGGCGGTCCAGCCGTCGCCGGAATGCACCGAACGCACCGGTCGCGGCTGGCTCATCAGGAAGATCTCGTTCATCCGAACGGCAAAGATCTGGCCCGAGATATCTGCGGCCTGATCGCTCATCAGATAGCAGGCCATCGGTGCGACCTTGGCGGGCGTCATCTTCTTGATCTTCTCGACCCGCGCCTCCTGTTCCGGCGTGTCGGTCTTGATCGAGGAAATCATCCGGCTCCAGGCGAAGGGCGCGATGCAGTTGGACCGCACGTTCCAGCGTTTGAGGTCGAGCGCGACGGATCTCGAAAAGGCCGCAATGCCCAGTTTGGCCGCCGAATAGTTCACCTGGGCGTAATTGCCGATCAGGCCCGAGGTCGAGGTCATGTGCACCAGCGCGCCGCCTTCCTGCTGGCGGAAATGGTCGGCGGCGGCGCGCGAGGTATTGAAGGCGCCATAGAGATGTACCTTCACCACCGCGTCGAAATCGTCATATGTCATCTTGTGAAAGAAGCCGTCGCGCAGGATTCCGGCGTTGTTCACGACTGCGTCGATGTGGCCGAATTCCTTCACGGCGGCCTCGATCATGGCTTGGGCAGCGTCGGGGTCGGTTACGCTGCCGCCATCGGCGATGGCGTCGCCGCCGGCCGCCTTGATCTCGTCCACCACCGTTTGCGCAGCGGTGATAGCTTGTCCGATGCCCTTGAGCGTCGCGCCCAAATCATTGACCACGACCGCCGCTCCCTCGACTGCCGCCATCAGCGCGATCTCGCGGCCGATCCCGCCGCCCGCGCCCGTGACCAGCACCACCTTCCCATCCAGCGTCTTTCCCATATTAATCCTCCTCATTTCGCCTTGCGAAATTTGTCGAGCCCGCCGGAATGCATCACCCGGCCCATCAGAGGCGCGCCGATGATCTCTTCGGCCTTGACCGCGGCGGCGATCAGCTTGTCCAGGTCGATGCCCGTCTCGATGCCCAGCTCGTGGCACAGAAAAACCGCGTCCTCGGTGCAGACATTGCCTGCGGCGCGGGCGTTGCCGTGGCCGGCGAAGGGGCAGCCGCCAAGGCCGGCGACCGAGCTTTCGAACATATCCACCCCCATCGACAACGCCGCATGGATGTTGGCGATGCCCAGCCCGCGCGTGTCGTGAAGATGCATTCCGATGCGCGCCCCGGGCGCAAGCTCGCGCAGGGCGCCGACCATGCGCTTGACCGCCTCTGGGTTGCCCCAGCCCATCGTGTCGGCGATCACGAGGATAGGTACCGGAATATCCTCTTCCTCGCAAAGTTGGAGGACAAAGCGGAAGTCGTTCAGGACCTGCTCCTGCGGAATCGGTCCCTGCAGGTTGCAGCCGAACGCGGTCATCACATAGGCCGCATCGACGGTGTAGCCCGCTTCCTTGTAGAGCCGCACCCACTCGCGCTGCCGCTCGCGCATCTCCGCTGAGGAGCAGTTGTTGTTTGCCTGTGCGAAAGCTTCAGACGGATAGAACAAAAGACGCGGGTCGATATCGACTTCATGCGCGGTCAACGCCTTGCGGAACCCCTTCTCGTTCAGCCAGAGCGAGGTGTATTTCACACCGGGCTTGCGCTTGATGCGCTGGAACAGCTCGCCCGTGTCGGCCATCTGCGGCACGTATCTGGGGCTCACGAAGCTACCCACTTGGATGCGCTTCAGCCCTGTATCGCTGAGCATGTCGATCAGTTCGATCCGCTGTTCGATCGGGTAGGTCTTGCTTTCGATCTGAAAGCCCTCGCGCGGGCCTTCTTCACGAAACTCTACGAACTTGGGAAAGTCGGTCATGCCTGTTCCTTTTCGAATGGTATGATCTCGGCGATCATCTGGCCGCGATCCACCATCATGCCTTTGGAAACCGCAACATTCGCGGCGATCCCGGAGGCAGATGCCTTGATGGAGATCTCGAGCTTCATTGATTCCAGGACCGCTACGACATCGCCTTCCGCTACCGCGTCGCCCCCGGACACTTTGACGTCGACGATCATTCCGGTAAGCGGCGAGGCAACGGTCCGTTCGGCAGCGCTGTCGCCGCCGGCCGAGGCCAAAGGTGGTGCCGGGCGGAAGACAAGCCGCCCCGGCCCGGCGTCGATCTCGATCACCTCGGCATGAAGGCGCGCGGTTGCCACGTCTACCGTCTCGCCCTGCGCCACGCGCCACCGGCCCGGCGCGATCTCACGGCAGGAGAAAGTGAGGGCGGCACCATCACTGCCGTAGACCGTGTAGGTGTCGCCGGAGCGGACCGGACCGACGCAGAGCTCCTCACACCTTCCCGCTGCGTCGGTCAGCATCACGCGCTGGCCCGCCTCCATCGCGTCGCCGCCAAGGCCGAGCCGCCAGTTGGTGAAGAGGTCGCGGTTCGACCAAGGTTCGGCGGCGCCGTCTGAGCGCCCGCGGGTGACGAAAAGCACCGCTGCCATGGCCTTCCAGAGCCGGGCGCCCGGCACTTTCGCCGCCGCGGTCAGATCGTCCAGCCGCTCGTCGATCCAGTGGGTGTGGACGTTCATTTTCTCGAAATCGGCGTTGCGGGCGAGCGCGGCGAGGAAGGCGCGGTTGGTCTCGACGCCTTCGACCGCGACATGATCCAGCGACAGCGCGAGCCGCGCCAGCGCCGTCTCGCGGTCGGGCGCGTGGATGATCAGCTTGGCGATCATCGGATCGTAGTAGGGGGTGACGGCATCGCCTACCTCGACGCCGCTGTCGATGCGCAGACCGTCGGGCAGGCTCAACGTGGTCAGCGTGCCGGTGGAAGGAGCGAATTGCATCGACGGGTCCTCGGCATAGAGGCGTGCCTCAACGGCGTGACCGTTGATTGTCAGATCGTCCTGCTCCAGGCCAAGGCCCGCACCCTCGGCAATACGCAGATGCAGCGCCACGAGGTCGAGCCCGGTGATCACCTCGGTCACGGGATGTTCCACCTGGATGCGCGGGTTCACCTCGAGGAAAAAATATTCCTCGCCCGCCACCAGGAACTCCACCGTGCCGAGCCCGCGGTAGTCGAGCGTCTCCCCCAGCCGCACGGCGTCCTGGGCGATCCGTTCGAGCAGGTCGCGGGGCAGCCCCCAGGCGGGGGCTTCCTCGATCACCTTCTGATGCCGGCGCTGCAGCGTGCAATCGCGCTCGAAAAGATGCACGACGTGGCCCTTGCCATCGCCGGCGATCTGCACCTCCACATGGCGGGCCTCGGGGAGGAACCGTTCCAGCAGGAGACCTTCCGAGCCGAAGGTAGACTTCGCCTCGCGCAGCGCACCCTCGATGTCGGTCATCAGGGTCTTTTCGTCTGCCACCAACCGCTGTCCACGTCCGCCGCCGCCGCCCACGGCCTTGAGCAGCACGGGCAGCCCCATCCGGCGCACTTCGGCGGCGATTTGATCGGGATCGGACAGGGCGCCCGCAGCGCCCGAGATCACCGGCAGGCCGGCCGCGATGGCGGCATCCTTGGCGCTGGCCTTGTCGCCGAACCGTTCCAGGGTTTCCGGCGTCGGTCCCATGAAGATCAGACCGGCGGCCTCGACCGCGCGGGCGAATTCGGGGTTCTCGGCGAGGAAACCGTAGCCGGGATGGACGGCGTCGGCCCCGGTGGCCTTCGCCGCGGCCAGCACGGCGTCGATGCGTAGATAGCTTTCCGAGGCCGGCCCGCCGCCGATGCAGATCGAGTGGCCGATCTCGCGCACGTGGAGCGCGTCGACGTCGGCTTCGGAATGTACGGCGACAGGCCGGACGCCCCGTGTCCGCGCCGTGCGGGCGATCCGGCAGGCGATTTCGCCGCGGTTGGCGATGAGAAGCGTCTTAATCTTCACTGTCACCGCCTCACATCCTGAACACGCCGAAATGGGTTTCGACCTTTGGCCGCCGTGAGGTGATGTCGAGCAGCAGCGCCATGACGTCACGGGTCTCGCAGGGCTCGATCACGCTGTCGACCCAAAGGTTCGAAGCGAAGTTGTAGGCGCCCTGGAAATCCTCGTATTCCTTGCGGATAGGCGCCTTGAAGGCCTCTTCCTCCTCCTTCGTCCAGGTCTTGCCCTCGCGCTCGTTGATCTGGGCGCGCACCTGGGCCAATACGCTCGCCGCCTGTTCCGGCCCCATGATAGCAGCGCGGCCGGTGGGCCAGGCCAACATCGCGTCGGGCTGGAAGGGGCGGCCCAACATGGCCAGATATCCTGCTCCGTAAGAACCCCCGGTGATGATGGTGAACTTCGGCACCCGCGCCGAGGACATGGCGGTGATCATCTTGGCGCCCGCCTTGGCGATTCCCATCTGCTCGACCTCGCGGCCCACCATGAAGCCGTTGACATCGGCCAGGAACAGCAGCGGAATATCGCGCTGCACGCAGAGATTGATGAAATGCGTGGCCTTCAGCGCCGCTTCGACGAACAGCACGCCGGTATTGGCGAGAATCCCCACCTCGTGCCCGTGAATGCGGCCCCAGCCGGTCATCAAAGTGTCGCCGTAGAGCGGTTTGAACTCGTGGAAATCGCTGCCGTCGACCAGCCGCGCCACGATCTCGCGGTTCTCGGTGGGTACTTTGTGGTCCCGGCTGACGATGCCGTAGATCTCTTCTACCGCGTAGGCCGGGTCGCGCGGCGACGCCGGCGTCTTGCGCGGGGAGAGCTTCTCGCCCAGGTGCTTGACGATCTCTCGCGTAATGGCGAGCGCGTGGGCGTCGTCCTCGGCGAGATGGTCGGTCACGCCCGAGACCGAGCAGTGCATCTTGCCGCCGCCGAGGGTCTCGTTGTCGACCTTCTCCCCAGTGGCGGCGAAGGTGAGTTCCGGCCCGCCGAGATACATGAAGCCCTGGCCGCGCACGATGACCACCTCGTCGCAGAGCGCGGGGATATAGGCACCACCCGCGGTGCAGGGCCCCATGACCACGGCGATTTGCGGCACACCATCGCCAGACATGCCGATCTGTTGGTGAAAGATGGAGCCGAACTGGCCTTCGTCGGGGAAAAGGTTGGCCTGG
>CATMOC010000292.1 GCA_950071955.1 uncultured Mesorhizobium sp.
CGCGCGGGAGACGGCGCACGGCAGTGTGACGGGATCTGACCGGCCGCGACAGCGGCGCCCGAGGCAGTTTCTTGCCAAGGGCAGGCGGCGCGGATAGGTTGCGCGCCAATTCGCAAGGGCGGGGTCCGGGATTTCCGGGCCGGCCTTCCGATCGCTGACACCAATGTAAGGACGACACATGTTCGCAACCCCCGCTTTCGCTCAGGCTTCCGGCGCCGCCGGTTCGGGCGCCGCCTTCGCGCAGTTCATCCCGCTGATCCTGATCTTCGCGATCATGTATTTCCTGATGATCCGTCCGCAGCAGAAGAAAATGAAGGAGCATCGGGCCATGGTCGCATCGCTGCGCCGCGGGGATGAGATCATCACCCAAGGCGGGCTGATCGGCAAGGTGTCCAAGGTCAAGGAAGACGGCGAACTGGAAGTCGAGATCGCCACCGGCGTGAAGGTCTGCAGATAGGTGTAGCGGCGCGACGGGTGCGAGGCCCATTCGATGGTCTCGCTCGAACCCTGGGACGGGATCCAGATCGGCGGATGCGGATCGTTCTGGTAGGGGCGCGGCCAGAGGTTCACATATTCGAAGTGATACTGGTCGCCCTCGAACGCGAACGGTCCGGTCTCCGTCCACGCCCGCACGATGAGGTCGTGCGCCTCGTGGAAACGCTCGTGCGAGAGCGCGGGATTGGAACTCCAGGCGTGGTACTCCGCGCCGATGCCGCGGACGAAGCCGGCGATCAGGCGGCCCTCGGTGATGTTGTCCACCATCGCGAATTCTTCCGCGACGGTGACGGGGTTATTGAGCAGCGGCAGCGCGCGTCCGAGGATCGCGATCTTCACCTTCTTGGTGCGTCGCGCCAGCGCCCCCGCCATGACGCCTGGCTGGGGCATGAGCCCGTACGCGTTCTGATGGTGCTCGTTGACGCAGATGCCGTCGAACCCGAGCTGGTCGGCATATTCGAGTTCGTCGAGGTAGCGGTTGTAGAGCTTGGCGCCCTTCTTCGGGTCGTAGTAGCTGTTGGGCAGCGTGATCCAGGCGGAATTGTGCTTCTGGTCGTAATCCAGATCGAGATCCGCATACGGCATCAGGTGCATCATGTAGAATTTCATCACGCGGCTCCTTCGATGAAGCTGACGACCTTCGAGGTGAACTCCTGCGCCTTCTCGACGTGGGGGAGATGGCCGCATTCGGCGATCACCTCGAGCGAGGAGTTCGGGATGAGATCGCGATAGGCCGGTCCGTACGCGGCGGGGATGAGCTTGTCGTCGTCGCCCCAGATGATCAGCGTCGGCACGTCCACGCGGTGCAGCCACTTCTTCAGGTGCGGGTTGTACATGCGCGGCTGCCAGCCGAGCTTGGCCGTCATCAGCCGGTTCTTCAGCACGACCATCAATTCGTCCTCGTTGGCCGGCTGCGGCACCGCCTTGGCGATCTCCTGGTTGTGGAAGAGGTTCTGCGCCGTTTCCTCGGGCGACCACATGAAGATGTCGCCCTTCTTGACGCCCTTCACGTGGATGCCCGCCGGGGCGACCAGCGTCAGCGTCCTGACCTTTTCGCACGACCGCGTCGCGAGTTCCGCCGCGATCCAGCCGCCGATCGACGTGCCGAGCAGGTGGACCTTGTCGAGGCCGAGATGGTCGATCAGGTCCAGATAGAAGAAGGCGAGGTCACCGATGTTGTCGAGCCAGTCAGGCGTGTCGGATGCGCCGAACCCAGGGTGCTCCGGCACGATCAGGTCATACTTCTCGGCCAGCATGTCCATGAACGGCAGCCAGCGCGGTACGCCGGTAGCACCGTGCAGGAAGAGCAGTGGTTCCCCCTTGCCCTTCCGCATCATGCGGATGCGGCAGCCGGTGACGGTTTCGAATGATTCGCGATGCGCCATCCTGCGCGACCTCCCTGAAGCGCCAGCCGGTGTGCCGGCGTCGTTTTGCAGCCTTATTGTACACACTCTTTCGGAAAAATCGTCAATCGATAAGTCGACACAAATGTGCCGCCACTAGCATGATATTGTCCTAAATAGCTGAAATCGCTAAAGGAAAATCCAGATCAGGAAATTCTCTTGTCATGACGCGATTTTCCGTCTTGCATACCAAAACGGAATGGGAGGGACGGAATGACGCATACGGAACGGTTCTCGCTGAAGGGCAAGGTCGCCCTCGTGACAGGCGCGGCGAGTGGCTTGGGGCTGGCAATCTCCGAAGCGCTCGCGGAGGCTGGCGCTCACGTCGTCCTGACGGACATGGATGGAGCCGCCCTTGATCGCGTCTGCCCGGGCGTCGCGAAGGCTGGCGGTAGAGCCGAAACGCTGGTTCTGGATGTCTCGGATCGTGCCGCGGTTCGCGCCGCTGTGGATGAAGTGGCGGCGAGGCACGGCAGCCTCGACGTGATGGTCGCAAATGCGGGCGTGTCGGCGGGACCCGGCTATCTCACCGAAACCGGTCAGATCAACGCCGTCGACGATGCGCAGTGGGACCGGGTGCTCGGCATCAACCTGACGGGCGTCTTTGCGTCGGTGCAGGCCGCGGCGAAGCACATGAAGCGGCAGCGCGGCGGCCGCATCGTCGCGGTCGCCTCGGTCGCAGGGCTGAAGTCCGAGGTGATGTGCGGCTATGCTTATACCGCGACCAAGGCCGCCGTGGTCAATCTCGTGCGCCAGGCGGCGATGGAACTGGCGCCCTATGGCGTGATGGTGAACGGCATCGCGCCGGGTCCCTTCCGCACCAACATCGCCGGCGGACGGATCAGGCAGCCCGAGGTCGAGGCGCAATTCGCCTCCATGGTGCCGCTCGGCCGCATCGCCGATCCCGAAGAGATAAAAGGCCTGGCGCTCCTCCTGTCGTCGCCGGCCTCTAGCTTCATGACCGGCGCCACGATCCCCGTCGACGGCGGGGTCATGGCTCGCTGACTGGGTACCTCGGAAAACCCAAAGCGGGGAATGCCGGGGGGTGGCGCCGTCAGTACTTTGCCAGCAACATACTGACGGCGTCGGGAACGGACGCACCATTGAAGTTCCAGCTGCAAGAATCGAAACCAGGCACTCGGGTTCAAATCCACTCGAACGCTTCCCGGCTGACGGCTATGCCTGCGTGCCGCCCACCGTCATCCTGTCCATCCTCAGATGCGGCTGGCCGACGCCGACGGGCACGCCCTGGCCGGCCTTGCCGCACATGCCGATGCCGGGGTCGGGCTTCATGTCGTTGCCGATCATGGAGACGCGGTGCATGGCGTCCGGGCCGTTGCCGATCAGCATGGCGCCCTTGATCGGCCGGGTGACCTTGCCGTCCTCGATCATGTAGGCCTCGGTGCAGCCGAACACGAACTTGCCGGACGTGATGTCCACCTGTCCGCCGCCGAAGGAGACCGCGTAGACGCCCTTCTTCACGGACGCGATGATCTCTTCCGGCGTCTTGTCGCCGGCGGTCATGAAAGTGTTGCTCATGCGCGGCATCGGCTGGTGCGCATAGCCCTCGCGGCGACCGTTCCCGGTGGCCGCCACACCCATCAGGCGGGCGTTCTGACGATCCTGCATGTAGCCCACGAGCCTGCCGTCCTCGATCAGCACGTTGCGCGCCGAAGGCGTGCCCTCGTCGTCGATGGTCAGCGAGCCACGCCGCTCGGCGATCGTGCCGTCGTCGACCACAGTGACGCCCTTCGCCGCCACCTGCTGGCCCATCAGCCCGGAGAAAGCCGAGGTCTTCTTGCGGTTGAAGTCGCCCTCCAGCCCGTGGCCCACCGCTTCGTGCAACATCACGCCCGGCCATCCGGAGGATAGAACGATGTCGAACGTGCCGGCGGGCGCCGGCACGGCTTCGAGGTTGACCAGCGCCTGGCGCAGCGCCTCGTCCGCCGCGTGCTTCCAGGATTCCTCCGCCACGAACTCGCCGAAACCCCTGCGGCCGCCCATGCCGTAGGAACCGCTCTCCTGGCGGTCTCCCTCGCCGACCACGACCGACACGTTCATGCGGACCAGCGGGCGGATGTCGCGCACGAAATGGCCGTCGGCGCGCAGGATCTCCACCTGCTGCCACGAGGCGGCGAGCGACGCGGTGACCTGCCTGACGCGTGGGTCCCTGGCCCGCACCCAGCCATCGATCTCCTGCAGGAGCTTCGCCTTCTCGGCAAAGCCGGGCGCTGCGATCGGATTGACGTCGTCGTAGAGCCTGCGGTTCGTGCCGGTCGGCGCGGCAGCGAGCGTACCCGAATATCCCGCCTTGACCGCGGAGACCGCGTCCGAGGCGCGCAGAAGCGCGGCTTGCGAGAGCTCGCTCGCGTGCGCGAAGCCTGTCGCCTCGCCTGCCACCGCGCGCAGCCCGAACCCCTGGTCGGTGTTGAAGTTGGCCGTCTTCAGCCGCCCGTTATCAAAGACGAGCGCCTCGCCCTCGGAGTATTCGAGGAACAGTTCGCCGTCGTCGGCGCCGGAGACCGCATCGGAAACGATCCGGCGGATGGTCTCTTCGGAGACGTCGAATTTTTCTAGGAGGCTTTGGGTCATGCCTGGATTCCCGATCGGATTGGGTTGTCGTTCCTGCTAGATAGGCAAATGTCGGGACCATTCCCACACCCCGGGAGGCAATTGGCGATGGCCTACACGCAAAAGACACTGCCGACGGATGCGAGTGTGGCGGACTTCGTGGCCGCCATCGCGGACGAACGTCGCCGCGACGAGGCAGCGCGCATCGTGCCGATCCTGGAACGCGCAAGCGGCGAGACGCCGCGCATATGGGGCGTATCGATGGTGGGCTTCGGCGAGTATCACTACAAGCACCCCGGCGGCCAGCAGGGCTTCTGGTTCCTGACGGGATTCGCGCCGCGCAAGGCGGCGATGACCATCTACGTCATGCCGGGCTTCGAGCAGTGGCCAGATCTGATGCGCCGCCTCGGCCGCTTCACGACGAGCCAGTCGTGCCTCTACCTGAAGCGGCTGACCGATGTCGACGAAGCGGTACTGGAAGAACTCGTGCGCCGGTCGGTGGATGTCATGCGCGAGCGCCACGCCGTGCGGTAGTGAACCTGCCCGATGGCGGGCCTCACGGCAGCGCGGCGAACCCTTCCGCGAAACCCTTCAGGTCGACCGGTATGCCGATTCCCTCTTCGGGCGTCTGGAAGACGATGAAGGTGGCAGCCGTGCCGGTCCTCAGCGTCTCCAGGAGCGGTTCCTCGAGGATCACCTCCGCGTAGCAGCCGTCCTGGAAGCACCGCACGAAATAGGCGCGGCCAATGTCCTTGCCGTCGACGTTCAGCCCCAGCCCGTTCGGCAGGAGAACGCCCAGCGGCGCCAGCACGCGAAGGATCTCGGCCTTGTTGTCGGCGGTCTTCAGCACCACGACCGAGAGGCCCACCTCCGGTCTGTCCTCCGCCACGACGTTCTGCATCATCACGCACTGCTCGCCGGTGGCGCCCGCCGGTATGTCGCAGATGATGGACCAGGCTCCGTGCGTTGAACGGGCGGGGCTGGTCTGTTGCGCGCCGGCCGGAACGGCTGCGGTC
>CATMOC010000293.1 GCA_950071955.1 uncultured Mesorhizobium sp.
ATGTGTGCACGGTTGTGCGATTTATCGTAAATCGTGATCCTGGCGATTTTTCCCCGACCCGGCAGGGACAGTGCATCGGGGGCGTGCTCGATCAGCGGATGCACCCCGTCATCGACTCCCGCCGGCTCCAGCGCCACCCCGCCCGGCAGGGCGCTGACCTCGACCGGCTGGCGGATGCCGCAGGCGGCATCCTCCGGTTCACTGATCGGGGCAATCGTCTGATATTGCACGCCAAGGAGATCGAGCGCGGCAAGACAGGCCGCCAGCTCAGCCGTCCCCATGGCGATGCGGTCGGGTTTCGGCGGCGTCTCTGGCGCCAGAGCTTGCCCGGCGGCGAGCGGCGCGTCGCGGCCCGGTTCATCGGCATCGGGCGTGCCGGCGCGGTCAGCAGGCCGGGCCTGCGGTTTCAGGGAAGTCTCGGGCGGCACCTCGGGCCTCTCCATCGGCCATGTCTCGCCGGAGGCGGCGAGCGGCGGCGCGATCGGGCTCGTGCGCGAGGGCGACATGATCGAGATCGACATCCCCAACCGGACGATCACGCTCATGGTCGACGATGCGGAACTCGGCCGCCGCCGCGTCGAGCAGGATGCGAAGGGCTGGAAGCCGGAAGCGCCGCGCAAGCGCAACGTCACCACGGCTTTGAAGGCCTATGCCGCGTTTGCGGCAAGCGCGGACAGGGGCGCGGTGCGGATTCTGCCGGAGTGACGTGAGGCTTCAAGTCGAGGGCGGCGGTGCATTGCCGGCGCCTCTCCTGCGACCTAGAATTTCTTCCCGAACGGAGGAAGCGGCATGGACGACACGACTGGCTGGCGGCACATGAACAGCGCGCCGAGGGACGGCAGCCGCATCCTCGTCACCGTCCGGGACTCCGAGCAAGGGCCGGCGCAGGTGGACGTGGCGCACTGGGCGCGCGCCGACCAGTTCGGCATGGAGGGCTGGCGCTCGGCTGATTCCCATCCCGGCCAGATCATCGGTTATGCCGAACCCGAACTCAAATGCTGGATGCCGCTGCCATCGGCGGGCGCCTCGCCGCGTCCGAGCCCGTGGGAAGAGGGCGAGGAACTCTTCGGCTCCGGTATCTGAACCCGGAAGCCTGCGGCGTCAGCCCGCGGCGACCGGCTCTCCCGCCTTCCTTTCCAGCGCCGCCACGAGCCTGTCGCGGTCGGCCGTCAGGCCTTTGTAATCGAGCTGGCGTTCGTCCAGCGAGGCCAGTTGCGCGGCGAAGGAACGCGCGAGCGAAGCGCGCTCGGGATGGCGGTCCAGCACCGGCATGGGATCCAGGAAGATCCTGATCGTGAACAGGATGTCTCCCGAAACCGGCAGCTTGCGCAGCGTCTGGCGCTCGACCCGCACGAAGGCATTTTGGGCCGGCGCGTCTCCGAATCGCGGGGTGCGCGAAGCCGCCCGCTCGTCGAGCGCCTGCGAGGACATCGGCTTGTGGAGTTCCGCGTCGGTCTGGAGCGACCAGTTGAGGCGCTCGACCGGCCGGTCGAGCCGCAGATTGTCGAACATGCGGGCGATCAGATCGGCGTTGCGGGTGCCGGCCCCGAAGCCCGGAACCGGCGCATGGATTTCGTGCATCGGCTTGCCGAATTTTTCGGCGAGCGACCAGGAGGACGGAAAGCAGAGCGAGGCGGCGGCCAGCCGCCAGCCCTCCTCGCCGCGCCGCATCAGGACGAGATCCTCCTGCACGAGCAGGGAGGCGGCGAGCAGGCGAGGGTGATCTTCCGAAGCCACCGCATCCAGCGCGGCGAGCGCGGCTTCCCACTGCCTCGTTCCGGGAAATACCGCGGGAAACCCGTCGACCAGATGCTCCCGGACCAGGCCCAGCACCTCCGCCTGCGCCGCCTCCGTCTCCGGCTCGGCCCGGAACACCGCCTCGACGTCCTTGGCGATCAGGCGCCGCTTTTCGACCAGGTAGGCTTCATAGTGGTCGTCGATCTCCAGCCAGGTCGCAATGTCGAGCGGCCTCAGTCCGATGGTGAAAGGCGTCGAGGAGCCGTCATAGGGCGTGTGGGTGGGGGGTGTTCTCACCAGAATTCGGGTGCCTTTCGCCTAGTATGCCAGACCCGGAGGATTTCGATTCCGGCCGGTCCGGTGCGATACGGTATGATATAGGGAAGACCCGGAACGGACCATTCCCTCACGCCTGTGCGAGGGAGCGGGCGACCGATGTCGGGCTTGCGGGAGAGAAGCTCGAAGGACTTCGCCAGGCGACTTGCGACGGATGCCGCAGCGGCGGGATCGTCACGACGGATGAAGGATTCGATTTCCGCCAGATCGCGAACGGCTCGCGGAAGAAGCCGCCAGTTCATTGTTCGTCATGCGGCAGGATGTCCGGCTCCGGAGCAGGCAGCGGTTCTCCGGTCCCCCATGAGCGAAGCCAGGCCTCGACGGCCGTGCCGGACACGAAGACGCCTTTGTCGGCTTCGCGGACTGCCTCGTCAATCGCGTCGAGATATTGCCGGCGCTCCTCCAAGTAGGACGCGACCGCTTCCTTGACGACGAAGGAACGCGAGCGCTTCGTCAGCCGCGCAAGGTCGTCGACCTGCTGGCGGAGGTCGTCGGGAAGCCGAACCGAGACGAGGCTGGAGCTATCGGCCATTCGATCGCCTTTGTATTACAATCGATGACATCGTAATCGCGGGCATACCTGCGGTCAACGTCAACCCGAACCGCTCTACCCCTCCATCCCCTCCAGTTCGTCGATCAGCCCTTCGATCACCGAAAGTCCTCTGGCCCAGAAGCCGGGGTCGGAGGCATCCAGGCCGAAGGGGGCCAGCAGCTGCGAATGGTGTTTGGTGCCGCCGGCCCGCAGCATGTCGAAATACTTCTCCTGAAAGCCCTTCTCGGCGTTCTGGTAGACCGCGTAGAGCGAGTTCACCAGACAATCCCCGAAGGCATAGGCGTAGACGTAGAAGGGCGAGTGCACGAAATGCGGGATATAGGCCCAGAAGGTCTCGTATCCCGGCATGTAGTCGAACACCGGCCCGAGGCTTTCGGCCTGCACCGACATCCAGAGGGCGTTGATGTCCTCCGGCGTCAGTTCGCCGCCGCGGCGCGCCTCGTGCAGCTTGCACTCGAAATCGTAGAAGGCGATCTGGCGCACCACCGTGTTGATCATGTCCTCGACCTTCTGGGCGAGCATCGCCTTGCGCTCGCGGCGGTCACGCGTCCGTTCGAGCAGCGAGCGGAAGGTGAGCATCTCTCCGAAGACGGAAGCCGTCTCGGCCAGCGTCAGCGGCGTCGATGCCATCAGGGGGCCCTGCTTGCCCGCAAGCACCTGGTGAACGCCATGGCCCAGTTCGTGGGCGAGCGTCATGACGTCGCGCGGCTTGCCCATGTAGTTGAGCAGCACGTAGGGATGCACGGAAGGAACGGTGGGATGGGCGAAGGCGCCGGGCGCCTTGCCGGAGCGCACCGGCGCGTCGATCCAGTTGCGGTCGAAGAACTTTCCCGCGATCTCGGCCATCTCCGGCGCGAAGCCGCGATAGGCCGACAGCACCGTTTCCCGCGCCTCCTCCCAGCCGATGATCGCCTGCGGCGTTTCTGGAAGCGGCGCGTTGCGGTCCCAGTGGTTCATCCGCTCCATGCCGAGCCAGCGCGCCTTCATCGCGTAGTAGCGGTGCGACAGGCGGGGATAGGCGTCCTTCACCGCGGCCGCGAGCGCGTCGACCACGGGCCTCTCGACCCGGTTGGCCAGATGGCGGGAATCGGCGATGTCGCCAAATCCGCGCCAGCGGTCGGAGATCTCCTTGTCCTTGGCCAGCGTGTTGGTGATCAGCGTGAAGATGCGCAGATTGTCCTTGAACGTCTGCGCCAGGGCCTCGGAGGCGCGGCGCCGTCGATCGCCGTCGGAATCCTGCAGGAGGTTCAGCGTCGGCTCGAGCGAAAGCTCTTCCCCGTCCACGGTAAAGCGCAGGGCCGACATCGTCTCGTCGAAGAGGCGGTTCCAGGCGCCGCGTCCCGTGATCGACTTCTCGTGGAACAGCTGCTCGACACGGTCCTCGAGCTGGTAGGGCTTGTCCTTGCGCAGGTCCTCGACCCAGGGACGATAACGGCCGAATGCGGGATCGGCATCGAGTGCGGCGGCGATGCCGGCCTCCTCCACCTTGTTCAGCTCGAGACAAAAGAACAGGAGATGGGCGCTGGCGTCCGTCATCTTCTCCTGGATGTCGCCGTAGAGCTTGGCGCGTTTGGGATCGCCGGTGTCGCCGGCGTAGACGAGGCTGGCATAGGAAACGATACGCCCGATCAGTTCCTCGAGCGCCTCGTAGGAATGCATCATCGCGCCTAGCCCACCGCCGTTCGGGTCTTTCGTCGCCTCGGCGATCTTTCCTTTCCACTCGGTCTCGAAGGCGACCGCGTCGGACTGCGCGCGCGCGATGTCGCGCTGCAGTTCGGGCGCGTCCATCGCCGCATAGAGATCGCCAAGGTTCCACTCAGGCAGATCGCCCAGGCTCGATACCGGCGCGGCCGCGGCCGGCGCGCCGGAGGGCGCGTGCGTCGCGCCGGCGAGAAGGGATTCGATCTGAAATTTCATCGCTCGGTCCTTGCCCGCCTGGATGCCGCGGCCGGCGCGCGGAGCTGAAAGGGTTTGTTCACCGGCTTTCTTGAGGCCCTATTTAGACCCCCGTGCCATCATGATCCAGACAGCAATTTCGACCATTAGATCACCTGTGCGAAGGTTAAATGTCGGGCCCAGTCCTCATCGTCGACGACGATCCCGTCCAGCGCCGGCTTCTCGAAGCGGCCGTGACGCGCGCCGGCCACGCGGCCGTCTGCGCGGACGGCGGCGCCGCCGCCCTGGAGAAGCTCGATGCCGCCCGCGAAAGCTTCGCGGTGGTCGTGCTCGACCTCGTCATGCCCGGCACGGATGGACTTGCCGTCCTCGAAGCCATGCGCGAACGCGGGATCGGCACGCCGGTGATCGTGCAGACCGCGCAGGCGGGGATCGACACGGTCGTGGCGGCGATGCGCGCGGGCGCGTTCGACTTCGTCGTCAAGCCGGTCTCGCCGGAGCGTCTCCAGGCTTCCATCGCCAAGGCCATCAAGGTCGAGACGCATGACGCGGCCAGCCGCCGCACCCGGCCGGACAAGCAAAAGACGCTCACGATCGGGGACCTTGCCACCACCAGCCCAGCCATGGAGCGCGTGATCCGCCTCGCCCAGAAGGCGTCGTCGTCGAACATCCCGATCCTCATCGAAGGCGAATCGGGCGTCGGCAAGGAAGTCATCGCCCGCGCGATCCAGGGGTCGGGAAGCCGCAAGTCCAAACCGTTCGTCACCGTCAATTGCGGCGCCATCCCGGACAATCTCGTCGAGAGCATCCTGTTCGGCCACGAGAAGGGCTCCTTCACCGGCGCGACCGACAAGCACCAGGGCAAGTTCCTCGAGGCCAACCACGGCACGTTGTTCCTCGACGAGATCGGCGACCTGCCGCTCGATGTCCAGGTCAAGCTCCTGCGCGCGGTCCAG
>CATMOC010000294.1 GCA_950071955.1 uncultured Mesorhizobium sp.
CTCGGTCGCCAGCGGCCGCATCGACATGATCGGCACCGCGATTTCGGACCTGCCGAGCCGCCGCGAAACCATGTCCTTCGTCGATTATCTCTCGACCGGCGCGCAGCCCTTCGGCCTTGTCGCGACGGCGTCCGAACTGTCCGACACCGCCGATCTGTGCGGTCATGCGGTCGGTGCGCCGCGGACCACCAGCTATCTGCCGTCGCTGGAAGCATGGAACGAGGAAAACTGCATTGGTGCAGATCTCGAAGCGATGAATGTGCTGGGCACCGGCGGCGCGACGGACACCCGTCTTTCGCTGATGCAGGGCCGTCTCGATGCCGGATTGCTGGGTCAGGAATATGTCGCGTATCTGATGGCGCAGGAACCCGACACGTTCGGCACGATCGAGTTCGCGGATGGCCGCGTGCTGCTCGTCGAAGCGGGGGGAGAGCGCGAGATCATCTCCAGTATCACCGGCCGCGCCGCATGGCCGGCGCTCAACCGGTCGGGCACACTGGTGGCCAATGCGGTCTGGCGTGGCGAACCGCTGACGGTCGACATCTCAGCGCAGCAGCCGCTGGCGCTCTTCGGCGGCGGCAATTCGCGCATAACGGCCTCGCTGACGTCGGCGCCGCTGACCGGCAGCTTCGAAGGCCTGGCGACGCTTTCCAAGAGCGGCTTCGTCGATGGAACGGTGAAGCTCACCTCCCCTTCCCTGCGCCGGGCTCTCGAATGGTCAAAGACCGATATCCAGCCCGGAGCGGCGGTCGGATCGGCATCGATCTCAGGCCGCCTCATCGGTGATTCGCTGCGGATGAAAATCGAGGACGCGCAGCTGGCGTTCGGCGGCCATCCCGGCAACGGCCTCCTGGAATTCTCGCTGGCGAACGGCATACCCGCTGTTTCCGGAACACTCGCGTTCCAGTCCTTCGATGCCTATTCGTTCATCTCCGCGTTCACACGCCTCCCGGGAGACGGTGCGCGATGGTCAGATGAAATGGACGTGGCATTCACGCGGCAGGTAAACCTCGATCTGCGCCTCTCGGCGGCGAGCGCAGTCGTCGGTCCCCTGACGATGACGGACGTCGCGGCGACCGCCCAGGTCAAGGACGGCCTCGCCGCCTTCGACATATCCGATGCAACGGTGTTCGGCGGCACGCTCCAGACCGGCTTTCGAGTGGACACGCGGTCCGATCACAACGGCACGGAACTCAGGATGCTGGCGAGCGACATCGACATGCAGGGCGCGGCCGGCGCGATGGGCTCGAAGCTTCCGATGCCGAAGGGCAAGGGCACCCTTTCGATCGCGCTCAAGGGCCCGAAGTCCCGATGGGATCAGCTCGCCCAAACCCTCAGCGGGACGATTTCGCTGAAGTTCGGTCCCGGCAGCCTCCAGGGTCTCGATCTCGCAGCTTTCGTCGCGCGTGCCGAAAAGGGCGGCTTCTTCGCGCTCAACGAGGTTCCAACCGGCGTCATACCATTCGAATCGGCAGAGTTCCGCGCCGCGGTGTCGGAGGGCATGGCCCGCCTCGAACTTGCCAAGGCGACACTGCCGGAAAAGACCGTCTCGTTTACCGGCATCATACCTTATGTCGGGCACGGGCTGGCACTCTCGGGCCTGATCTCGTCCAGGGAATCCGCCGCCCCCAAGCAGGCACCGGCTTCCTTTTTCGTCGGCGGTTCCTGGGACGCACCCTTCGTTTCGCCCATCATGCGGACCATGCCGATCGAATGAACGTCGGGCCGCAGGTTTGAGCAATTTTTCAGAACCCGCGAATCGCTATAGGCTTCCGCTACCATCGGCGCGATCGAACGATCGCTCCACGCGCGAGGCAACGGAACCCGTACGTGGATTTGTCTCAAAGGGGCGAGTTTGCTGCGTCTGGCTTCGGCAACGTTGAAGATAATCTTCGTGTCGCTGATTACCGGCGCGGGGTTGTCGGCGCTGGACGTTACCGCGGCGGACATTCTGATGGAGATCGGCATGACACCGGAGAACGTGCTCGAACTCCTCGAACGCGGTGTCTCGTGGGCAGTGCCGAACATCGTCCTTGGTTCGATGGTGATCGTGCCCGTCTGGCTCGTCATCTTTCTGCTCAGACCGCCACGGGGCTGAGAAGCGCGATCAGTTCCGCTGCGCCGCCTGTTCGTCGCGCTGACGCTGAACCTCCCGGCTCTTGTTGACGACCGATGCGATCAGCACGCCCGCGGCGACGACAGCGATCAGGAGCGTGCACGCGGCATTGATTTCGGGCGTCACGCCGAGCCGCACCTGGCTGTAGATCTTCATCGGCAGCGTCGTCGCCCCCGGTCCGGAGGTGAAGCTCGCGATCACCAGGTCGTCGAGCGAAAGCGTGAAGGCCAGCATCCAGCCGGAAATGATTGCCGGCAGGATCACCGGCAGCGTGATCGCGAAAAACGTCCGCACCGGTGGCGCACCGAGGTCCATTGCCGCTTCCTCCAGCGACCGGTCGAAGGTAATCAGGCGCGACTGGACCACCACCGCGACGAAGCACATCGAGAACGTGATGTGCGCCAGCGTGACGGTGAGGAAGCCCCGGTCGAGCCCGATCGCGACGAAGAGCAGCAGCAGCGACAGACCGGTGATGACCTCAGGCATGACCAGCGGCGCGAACACCATGCCCGAGAAAAGGACGCGGCCGCGGAAGCGCGTGTAGCGAGTGAGCGCGAGTGCTGCGAGCGTGCCGAGCACCGTGGCGAAGCTCGCCGAGATGAAGCCGACGCGGGCCGTCACCCAGGCCGCGTCGATCAGGCCCTGGTTGCGAAAGAGTTCGCCGTACCATTTCGTCGAGAAGCCGGCCCAGACCGTGACGAGCTTCGACTCGTTGAAGGAGAAGATGATCAGGAGGACGATCGGCAGATACAGGAAGGCGAAGCCGAGCACGACCGAGGCGATGTTGAAGCGGGACCAGGTGGTGTTCATCGCGCTGCCCTCACCGGCTCTTTTCCTGCGCGCGCGCCTGCGACTGCTGGAACAGCATGATCGGCACGACGAGCAGAAGAAGCAGGATGACGGCCACGGCCGAGGAGACCGGCCAGTCGCGGTTGTTGAAGAACTCGTTCCACAGCGTCTTGCCAATCATCAGCGTCTGCGAGCCGCCGAGCAGGTCGGGTATGACGAACTCGCCCATCGCCGGGATGAAGACCAGCATCGCGCCGGCAACGACGCCAGGCAGCGCGAGCGGGAAGGTGATCTTCCAGAAAGCCGAGATCGGCGGGCAACCGAGATCCTGCGCCGCCTCGACCAGCGTATAGTCCATCTTCTCCAGCGCCGAATAGAGCGGCAGCACCATAAAGGGCAGATATGAATAGACGATCCCGATGTAGATCGCCGTGTGCGTATTGAGGATTTGCAGCGGTTGGTCGATGACGCCGGTCCATATCAGGAACTGGTTGAGCAGGCCCTCCGGCTTCAGGATGCCGATCCAGGCGTAGACGCGGATCAGGAAGCTCGTCCAGAACGGCAGGATCACCAGCATCAGCAGCGTCGGGCGCAACGCGGTCGGTGCGCGCGCCATGCCGTAGGCAATGGGGAAACCGACGGCCAGCGTGATCACGGTGGAGACGGCCGCGATCACGATGCTGGAGATATATGCGTTGAAATAGAGAGCGTCCTCGGTCAGCCAAATGTAGTTGTCCAGCGTGAGTTCGCGCAGGTTGCCGAAGAAGCCCGAGATGCCGTCCTCCAACCCGAAGACCGGCATATAGGGCGGCATGGCGATCGCCGTCGTCGACAGGGAGATCTTGAAGACGATGAGGAAGGGAACGAGGAAGAAGACGAGCAGCCAGAGATAGGGGACAAGGATGACGAGGCGGTTGCCGATCGCCCGGCCGAGCCCACCCTCGGCCGGAGCCGCCGCGCTGTAAGTCCCGATCCCGTCCGACGCGGTCGTCTGTGCCATAGCCCTACCTCGTCAGGACGATGCCGGCATCCGGCGCGAAGGAAATCCACGCGCGGTCGTTCCAGGTCAGCTGATCGTCGGTGAGCCGGGCGCTGTTGAGCGCGCTCGCCTTGACGACCTGCCCGTCGGCCAGACGCACGTGATAGACCGTCATGTCGCCGAGATAGGCGAGGTCGAAGATTTCGCCCTCCATCACGTTGGGCGTGCCCTCGGCCGGCCGGCGCGGCGAGACCCTGATCTTCTCGGGCCGGATGGCGAATGCGATTTCGCCGCTGCCGACATGGTCGGGCGCATTCTCCACCAGGATCTGCGCGCCGCTCGCCCCGGTGATCCGCAGGTTCGAACCCTCGCGCGCCGCCACGCTGCCCTCGAGCAGGTTTACGGTGCCGACGAAGCTGGCCACGAAGCGCGAGGCCGGCGCTTCGTAGACCTCGGCGGGCGTCGCCACCTGCATCACCTCGCCCTTGTCGAGGATGGCGATGCGGTCGGCCATGGTCATCGCCTCCTCCTGGTCGTGCGTCACGACGACGAAGGTGAGGCCGAGATTCTGCTGCAGGTCCATCAACTCGAACTGCGTCTCCTCGCGCAGCTTCTTGTCCAGCGCGCCGAGCGGCTCGTCGAGCAGCAGCACCTTCGGCCGCTTTGCGACGGAGCGGGCAAGCGCGACCCGCTGGCGCTGCCCGCCCGAAAGCTGGTGCGGTTTGCGCCTGGCGAACTGCTCGAGCTTGACCAGCTTCAGCATCTCGGCAACCCGCTCGGCGATCTGCGCCTTCGGCATGCCGTCCTGCTTGAGCCCGAAGGCGATGTTCTGCTCCACGCTCATGTGCGGGAAGAGCGCGTAGGACTGGAACATCATGTTGACCGGCCGCCGATAGGGCGGGATGCCGCGCAGGTCCTGCCCGTCGAGCAGGATGCGCCCGGAGGTCGGCTCCTCGAAGCCGGCGAGCATCCTGAGCAGCGTGGACTTGCCGCAGCCGGACGCGCCGAGGAGGGCGAAGAACTCGCGCTCGTAGATGTCGAGCGAGAGGTTGTTGACGGCGGTGAAGTCGCCGAACCGCTTGGTGATGTTCTCGAAGGAAATGTAGGGCCTGGCGGCCGGATCGGCCCACGGCGCGAAGCTTCTGCGAATGCTGCCGAGCGATTTCATGGGTTCCCCCGGTTGCACGCTTGCCCCAAAAGCGAAGCCCCCGGCGCTTGCGCCAGGGGCAGGTTGGGAAGGTCCTACTGGCCGGTGACGACCCTCGTCCAGATCCGTGTCACCAGGCGCTGCGTTTTCGCGTCCAGCGGGACGGTGGTGAAGAGGTTGTTCAGCGTCTCCTCGTCCGGATAGACGGCCGGATCGCCGATCACCTCTTCGTCCAGAAGTTCCTGCGAGGCCTTGTTGCCGTTGGCGTAGTAGACATAGTTGGACGCCTTGGCGATCACGTCCGGGCGCATGATGTAGTTCAGGAACTCGTGCGCTTCGGCGACGTGCGGCGCATCGGCAGGAATGGCCATCTGGTCGAACCACATCTGGGCGCCTTCCTTCGGGATCGAGTAGTCTATGGC
>CATMOC010000295.1 GCA_950071955.1 uncultured Mesorhizobium sp.
AACCTCGACAAGCTCGAGGCCGCGCTCGACGCCTACAGAAGCGAATTCGGAAAGACCTGAACCATGGCGCTTCCCGCCCACGCGCAATTCGTCGTCATCGGCGGCGGCATCATCGGATGCTCCACCGCCTATCATCTGGCCAGGGACCACAGAGCGGACGTGCTTTTGATCGAGCAGGGCAAGCTCACATCGGGCTCGACCTGGCACGCGGCGGGGCTGGTAGGACAGCTGCGCTCCTCCGCCTCGATCACGCAGCTGCTCAAGTACTCCGTGGACCTCTACAAGCGGCTCGACGCCGAGACGGGGCTGGAGACCGGCTGGAAAATGACCGGCTGCCTGAGGCTCGCCACCAGCGAGGACCGCTGGACGGAGTTCAGGCGTCTCGCCACCACTGCCCAGAGCTTCGGCATGGATATGCACCTCGTTTCGCCGCAGGAGGTGAAGCGCATGTGGCCGCTGATGGAGGTATCGGACCTCGTCGGAGCCAGCTGGCTGCCGACTGACGGGCAGGCGAGCCCGTCCGACATCACACAATCGCTGGCAAAGGGGGCGCGCATGCACGGCGCGAGGATCGTCGAGGGCGTGCGGGTGACCGGCTTCGACATGGACGGCGGGCGCATCACCACCGTCCACACGACCGACGGTGCCGTGACATGCGAGAAGGTCGTCAATTGCGGCGGGCAGTGGGCGCGCCAGATCGACGCGATGGCCGGCGTCGAGGTGCCGCTGCAGCCCGTAAAGCACCAGTACGTCATCACGGAGAGGATCGAGGGGTTGTCTCCGGACGCGCCGACCATCCGCGACCCGGACCGGCGCACCTATTTCAAGGAGGAGGTCGGCGGGCTGGTGATGGGCGGCTACGAGCCGGACCCCCAGGCCTGGACGCTGGGGGACGTTCCCGGCGACTTCCAGTTCCAGCTCTTCCCCGACGACTGGGACCATTTCGAGCAGCACATGGAACAGGCGGTGGCGCGCGTGCCGGCGCTGGCGCAAGCCGGCGTCAAGCAGATGATCAACGGCCCGGAGAGTTTTACGCCCGACGGCAATTTCATACTCGGCCGGCCGGCCGAATGCGCCAACATGTATGTCGGGACGGGCTTCAACGCCTTCGGCATCGCTTCGGGCGGCGGCGCCGGCTGGGCGCTGGCGCAGTGGGCGGTGGCGGGCGAGGCGCCGCTCGACCTGTGGGTCGTCGACATCCGCCGCTTCTCCGAGCTCCACCGCGACCGGCAGTGGGTCTGCGACCGTACGCTCGAAGCCTACGGCAAGCACTACACGGTCGCCTTCCCGCACGAGGAACCTGTCAGCGGCCGGCCGCGCCTGGTCTCGCCGCTCTACGACAAGCTGAAGGACCGCCGCGCCGTCTTCGGCTCCAAGCTCGGCTGGGAGCGGCCGAACTGGTTCGCGCCGGAAGGCATGGAGTCCCAGGACCGGTATTCGATGGGCCGGCAGAACTGGTTCGGTCCGGTCGGCGAGGAGCACCGGCTGGTGCGCGAGAATGTCGGCATCTTCGACCAGTCCTCCTTCGCCAAGTTCGAGCTGAGCGGCCGCGACGCGGCGGCCGCGCTGGAGACGATCTGCGCCAACCGCGTCGCGCGCGAGCCGGGGCGGCTGACCTACACGCAGATGCTCAACTCGCGCGGCGGCATCGAATGCGACCTGACCGTGGCGCGGCTTTCGGACGACCTGTTCTACATCGTCACCGGCACCGGGTTCCGGACCCATGACGGCGGCTGGATCCGCGACCACCTGCCGGCCGGCGGCGAAGCCGTGCTGAGCGACGTCACCGAGCGTTTCGGCACGCTCTCCCTGATGGGACCGAAGGCGCGCGACGTGTTGTCGGCCGTGACAGACGCGGACGTCTCGAACGCGGCATTTCCGTTCGGCCACGTGCGCGAGATCGGCATCGCCGGGCAGGCCGTGCGGGCGCTGCGGGTGACCTATGTCGGCGAACTCGGCTGGGAACTGCACGCGCCGCTCTCCGGCCTCGGCGCGATCTTCGACGCGCTGACGGAGGCGGGGCACCGCCACGGCATCGCGCCGGTCGGCTACCGCGCGCTCGAATCGCTCAGGCTCGAAAAGGGCTACCGCGCCTGGGGCTCCGACATCACGCCCAACGACTCGCCCTTCGAGGCCGGCCTCGGCTGGGCGGTGAAGCTAAAATCGAATTCGCCGTTCATCGGCCGCGAGGCGGTGACGAAGGCCGCCAATGCGCCGTTGAAAAAGCGGCTCGCCTGCTTCACGGTCGAGGACCCCGGCGTGGTGCTGCTCGGTCGCGAGACGATCCTGCGCGACGGGCAGTTCGCCGGTTATCTGACCAGCGGGGGCTATGGCTACACGGTGGGCAAGCCGGTCGGTCTCGGCTACCTCCGCCGCGCGGAAGGCGTGACGGACGCGTGGCTGGCGGAGGGGAGCTACGAGCTGGTCGTTGCGACCGACCGGGTGCCGGCGGCGATCCACATGCGGCCGTTGTACGATCCGGAGAACCGCCGGGTGAAGGGGTGAGAACCTGTTTCCATTGGTTCGAGCTTCCGGAGACATGGCGGAGGCTGCCCACAACGGTATTGCCAATGCTCCATGTGGGAGGCAACCTTGGTTGATGCTGAGGGATAGCCGCGATATCATCAAACGGCTGAGATCGGATGGCTTCGAACTCGTTTCGGTGCGCGGATCACACCACAAGTTCCGCCATAGGGACGGACGTGTGGTCATCGTGACGCATCCTCGCAAGGACATTCCGCCGGGAACCTTGCGGTCGATCTACGAGGCAGCCGGATGGCCGAAGGACTGATCGAATGGGATCGCACTACATCGCCCTGATCCACAAGGCACCGGACAGCGGGTACGGGGTGTCGTTCCCTGACCTGCTCGGCGTGACGACGGTGGCCAACACGCTCGACGATGCGCTTCGCGAGGCGTCCGTGGCGCTCGCCTTCGCGCTCGAAGACTGGCCCGGCGGCGCACCTCGTCCGCGGACGCTCGATGCGCTCCGCGACGATCCCGCCTTCCTAGACTGGTCGGCCGACGCCGTCGTGGCTGCCGTCAGCCCAGACGTTCCGGTGAACGAGGCCGCATAGAACTCGGGCCGCGCGTACGATGTTCTTCCTTGCCTGATGCGACTTCGCTCCAAAGATCCTCACAGCACCTTCAGCACCAGCCCGCGGCTGGGGACCGTTCCGGCCTCGCCGGGCATGGAGACGTAGGGTTCGGTCTCCTCGGCGGTCTCGACCAACCCTTTGCCCGAAAGGCCGGCGACGTGGGCGGCGAAGTCGTCCCAGAGCGTGTTCTTCACCGTCAGCACGATGGCGCCGCCGGGGCGGCAGATGCGGACGAGTTCGTCCAGGCCTTCGGGGCCGACATGGCCGGTGGTGAAGACGCCGGCCGAGACGATGCCGGCGAAGTGGCCGTCGGCGAAGGGCAGGGGGTGGCCCAGCGCCAGCCGGTGCAGCTTGGCGTAGACCTTTTTCCGTTCCGCCTGCGCCAGCATACCTTCCGAAAGGTCGAGCCCTTCGACCGCCGGATAGCCGACGATGCGCAGCCACTCGCCGATGAGCCCCGTGCCGGCGCCGGCGTCGAGCAGCGGCGCGGCCGCGCGCGGGACATAGCGCGTGAGCAGCGCCAGGCAGATCGTCGGGTGGCGGTAGCCGTTGGCCGACATGTCGGTATCATAGGTCGCCGACCAGCTGTCGTAGTGCTTGGCGATCTCCTCGGGCGATTTCGCCGAATAGACCGCGCCGAGCGCGCCGTCGTGCTTTTCGTCGGCCATGGATGATCCTCTCTGCCATTTCCCTTGCGTCGCCCCACCCTAGCGGAGGAGGCGATAATGTGGAACCGTCGGGGGCGGAAACGGAGCGAAAGGGAGACGACGATTGACGGACGAAGCGGCAAGGACGGACCTCGAGGACGCGCGCGCGATGATGGCGAAGGTGCCGGGGTTCGAAGCGTACAGCGGACCATTGCAACGGCTGGGCGGGCTGACCAACCGGGTGTACCGCGCCGGCGACCATTGCCTGCGCATTCCGGGCAAGGGGACGGAGGAATACATCGACCGGGGCCACGAGAAGGTGGCGGCGCAGGAGGCGGCGAAGGCCGGGGTGAGCCCGGAGGTAATGCATTTCGGCACGGACGGGGTGATGGTGAGCCGCTTCGTGGAGGGGGCCGAGACGATGTCGCCGGAGGCCTTCCGCACCCGCGCCGGCGCGCCCGCCCGAGCCGGCGCGGCGTTTCGCAAACTGCACGAGTCTGGCGCGAAATTCCCGTTCCGGTTCGAGCTGTTTTCGATGATCGACGGCTACCTGAAGGTGCTGGCGACCAAGGACGTGACGCTGCCCGACGGCTACCACGACGTGGTCGCGGAGGCCGAGACGGTGCGGGCCGCGCTCGCCGCGCATCCGCTGCCGCTGGCGCCGTGCCACTGCGACCCGCTGTGCGAGAACTTTCTCGATACGGGGGAGCGCATGTGGATCGTCGACTGGGAGTATTCGGGCATGAACGACCCGATGTGGGATCTCGGCGATCTTTCGGTCGAGGCCGGATTCGACGCCGAACAGGAGGAGGAGATGATCCGGGCCTGGTTCGGCGGCGAGCCCACGGCGGCCGAACGCGGGCGGATCGTGATCTACAAGGCGATGTGCGACCTGTTGTGGACGCTGTGGGGCCTGATCCAGCACGCCAACCGGAACCCCGCCGACGACTTCTGGGCCTATTCGGTGAACCGCTTCGAGCGCTGCAAGGCGCTGATGGGAACGCCGGACTTTTCGCGGCACGTCGAGGCGGTGGCGCGGGGGTAAGTGCGTCCTTCGAGGCTCCCTTCGCTCGCACCTCAGGATGAGGGAGATCGGGGGCAGGGCACAGCTTCCTTTTTTCCGCGCGCGGGTGTGCCGAGAACGCAGTGCGTTTCCGGAAAAAAGTAAACTGTCCCCGGTGGAATCGCCGCGCGCTCACGACGTGTCGGGACTTTCGAGCGCCCAGAAGGCAAGCGAGTGCGCCTCGACCAGAATGGCATGCACATCGTGGGTGGGTTTTCGGCGGCCGCCGGGCGGACGGCCGTGGCGCAAGGGCGAGATCCGGCCGAAGGCCTGGCGGCGCCTTGCCGGCGTCGTTCGCGCGCGGTCGGCCAGGCGGGAACGCGCAAGCGCCGCGGCGTTGCGCGCGTTCCAGCGGCGGAAGCGCAGCACTTCGCCGTCCATGTCGTCGAGGGCAGACGCCAGGGCGCGGATGCGCAGGACGAGGCGCGTCGCGTCGATCCGGTCCTGCGGGGCCGGCAGGGGCAGGTTGCGGGGGCGCAGCGGCTCGACGACGCCCGGCACCGTGATGCGCGGCATGTCGCGCTCGGCCACGCGGCGCACACGCAGTCGGCGCTCCGGGTCGGTGAGCGGCAGGCGCAGCGGATGCGGGCCATGCGGCCGGCGGGCGCGGCGTTTCATGACGAATGCCGGGGCGGGCGG
>CATMOC010000296.1 GCA_950071955.1 uncultured Mesorhizobium sp.
CGTCCTTCCGGCGACGTCGCGTCACTGCGATCATCCCTGATCCAGGGCCTGCGGCAGATGGCGGATTCGTCAGGCCCAAAGCCCCGGCTATCCGGCCTGATCAAGTGCGGATCGGCGGCGGCAATATACGCGCCAGGCTTTCAACCCTCGCCTACGGGGCGGCGTAGCCGCCGTCGATGACGAGCTCGGTGCCGGTGACGAACTTCGACTCGTCTGAGGCGAGATCGAGCACGCCGTAGGCGATATCGTCCGGCTCTCCGACATGACCGATCGGGTGCAGGGCGTTCAGGGCCTGCCGGCCCTCTTCGACGTCGCCGTTCTCAGCCAGGTAGTTCTCGACCATCGGCGTCCAGATATAGCCGGGATGGATCGAGTTCACCCGGATGCCCAGCCCCGCCTTGGAGCAATACAGGGCGGTCGACTTGGTGTAGAGCCGCACGCCGCCCTTCGAGGCGTTACAGGCGCCGAGATTGGGATCGTCGACGAGGCCCTCGATCGAGGACAGGTTGATGATCGAGCCGCAGGGCGGATCGTTCCGCTTCATCGCCAGGATAGCCTGCTTGGTGCCGAGGAACACGCCGTCGAGATTGACGCTCATCAGCCGGCGCCAGCCTCCAGCGTCTCCTCCTCCGGCGGTCCGCCTCAGCCGACGCCGGCATTGTTGACGAGCACGTCGAGCCGCCCGAACCGGTCGAGGGCGGTCTGTACTACCTGCTTCCAGGCGCTCTCGACGGCGACGTCGTGGTGAAGGTAGATCGCTCGCCGCCCGCCTCGGCGATGGCCTGCGCTACCCGCTCGCCTTCCTCGTCCTTGATGTCGGTGACGACCACCTTCGCCCCCTCCCGCGCCAGCATCCGCGCCGAGGCCTCGCCCAGCCCCAGCGCGCCTCCTGTCACGATCGCCACCTTGTCTCGCACTCTGCTCATTTCAGACTCCCTCTGGTCGATTCCGGTGGGTCGAGGTCCCCCCGGGATGGCGAACTACACTTCCATGGACCGGCAGATAGCGACGATCGTCGAGCGCGCCTCCAGCCAGATCTCGTACGCTGCATTCACCCTATGCTCTGTGCCGGGAGAGGTGTCGGCAGTGAGATCCTCCTTCGAAGTGTCGATCACCACCTGCCAACCGCTTCCCGGCGGCGCTGGCATGATGAACCGGCAGCGGACAGGAGCGGCATTGAAGAGCAGGCAGAGGGCAGCGTCGCGGTCCCGGACGAGGCAGCCGAACCGGTTATCTGACCCCTGCCAGTCGGGCGCATTCCCCGCCGGCCCGAACCAGCTGACCTCCCCATCCGTGTAGAAGGTCTCGGCGCGCAGGACCGAATGCGCGTTGCGCAGGGCGATCAGCCGCCGAACGAACTGCACGAGCTCGCCATTCCGCTCCGCCAGCGACCAGTCGTACCAGGAGATCGCATTGTCCTGGCAATAGGCGTTGTTGTTGCCCGCCTGGGTGCGGCGGAACTCGTCGCCGCCGAGCAGCATCGGCACGCCGCGCGAGAGCAGGAGCGTGGCGAGCAGATTCTTGATCTGCCGCAGGCGCATTGTCTCGATCCGCGGGTCGTCAGTGGGACCTTCGGCGCCGTTGTTGTCGCTGTAGTTCTCGTCACCGCCGTCGCGGTTGTCCTCGCCGTTCGCCTCGTTGTGCTTGCGCGCGTAGCTGACGAGGTCGTTAAGCGTGAAGCCGTCGTGGCTGGTGATGAAGTTGACGCTGTTGAGCGGGCTTTCGCCGCCGTGCTGGTAGAGGTCGCTGCTGCCCGCGAGGCGAGTCGCGAGCGCCCCGGTCATGCCCGGGTCGCCGCGCCAGAAGCGACGGACGTCGTCGCGGAAGTGGCAGTTCCATTCTGCCCAGCGCCCGCCGGGGAAGCTGCCTACCTGGAAGGCGCCGCCAGCGTCCCAAGCCTCGGCAATCAGCTTGACGTGCCGCAGGATCGGGTCCTCGGCGATCTGTTCGAGCAGAGGCGGGTTCGCGAGCAGATTGCCTTGCTCATCTCGCCCGAGCACCGACGCGAGGTCAAAGCGGAAACCGTCGACGTGGCAGTGGATCACCCAGTGCCGCAGGCAATCCACGACCATGCTGCGCACCACGGGGTGATTGCAGTTCAGCGTGTTGCCGCAGCCGGTATAGTCCACGTATTCCCCATTGGGCATCAGGATGTAGTAGATCGCGTCGTCGAGCCCCCGGAAGCTGTAGGTCGGACCGTTCTTCCCTCCTTCCCCCGTGTGGTTGAAGACGACGTCGAGGATGATCTCGATGCCGGCCCGGTGAAGCTCGCGGACCATGGTCTTGAAAGCGACGAGCTCGCCGCCTGGCGCGACATCGCCGGCATATCCCGGCATCGGCGCGAACAGGGCGACTGGATTGTAGCCCCAGTAGTCGTGCAGCCGCTCGCCGCTCAGCGGGTTGAGCCCTTCAGCCGCCTCCGGGTCGAAGGCCTGGATTGGCATCAGTTCGAGGGCGGTGATGCCGAGCTCCCGCAGATAGGGGATCTTCTCGACGATGCCGAGATATTCCCCCGGTCGGCGGACCCCGGAGGACGGGTCGATCGTGAGCCCGCGCACATGAGTCTCGTAGAGGATCGTCTCGCTCCAGGGATGGCGGAGCGGTGCGTCGTCGGCCCAGTCGAAGCTTTGGTCCGCGATCACACAGCGACCATGCGAGTCGGGAGACAGGCCGGTGACGGAGGCGGCGTAGGGATCGAGCAGCGTTCGATGCGGATCGAAGTCGTCTCCGCCAGCCCGCGAGCGAGGCCCGTCGGTCTGGAGAGCGTACAGTTTCCCGCCAAGGTCGCCCGTCATGCGGGCATGCCAGATGTCGCCGGTCCGGTGGCGCCGCGCATTGAGAGAGAACCGGGCACTCGGCTGGGTCCCGCCGGCCGTCTCGTACAGAAGCAGGGTCATGCTCGTGGCGTGCCGACTGAACACCGCGATGTTTAAGCCGTCGCGGCAATCGTGCAGCCCGAGTGGCAGCGGCTCACCGCGGTCGATCCGGACGGGGCCGCTGTCCGACTCCGCCGGTGTGGAAGCTGCCTGTGCCGGTTCGTGTGATGGAGGCAGCGCCTGACGCCTCCCATGGATACCGACGGGCGCTCCGGCGGCCTTGTCGTCAGCCATGGGTGACCAAATTGCGCGGCTCGCCACGGACGAAGGCCTCGATGTTCTCCAGCGTGGTCTCGATGATGCGTCGCACCGCGCTTTCCGTGTTGTAGGCGTTGTGCGGCGTGACGATCACGTTCGGGAAGCGCAGCAGCACGTGGTTGGCGACGAGCGCCTTCAGGTCGTGGCCTTCGGTCCACGCCTCGCGGAAGATCTGCGCCTCCTCGCGGATCAGCGGCTCCTGCGGCAGGACGTCGAGCCCGGCGCCCCGCAGCCTCCCGTCGGAAAGCGCCCGGACCAACGCCGGCACGTCGACGACATTGCCGCGCGCCGTGTTGATCAAGATCGCGCCCGGCTTCATCAGGCCGAACTCGCGGTCGGAGATCAGGCTCGCGGAGCCCGGCATCGCCGGCACGTGGAGCGTCAGCGCGTCCGCCGCAGCCAGCACCTCGTCGAGGTCGGCATAGCAGAAGCCGAGACGGCTCGCCGCGTCAGCGTCTGGGTAGAGATCGTGAGCGATGACCGTCATGCCGAAGCCGCGGGCGATCTCGATCGCGCGCCGCCCGATCCGCCCCGTGCCGATCACGCCGAGCGTCTTCCCGCGCAACTCGAAGCCGCGCAGCTCCGCCTGCGAGAAGTTGCCGCGGCGGGTCCGCTCGACCGCCTCGACCAGGTTCCGCGCCACGGCGAGGAGCAGCGCAAAGGCATGCTCCGCCACGGTCGAATCGCCGTAGTCGGGCACATTCGCCACCGCCACACCGTGCGCGGCACACCAGCCGAGGTCGATATGGTCGAAGCCGGTTGAGCGGGTGGCGATCAGCTTGAGCGAAGGGAACTGCGCCAGCACGTCGGCGCCGAGCTTCGAGTTAACGAAGGTGCTGACGATCTCGGCGTCCGCGTGAGCTGCGGCCGTGCGAGCATCGAAGGGCTCGCGCGTGCAGCTCAGTTCGTGCGCCGGCTTCAGCCGCAGGCAGGCCTGGTGCTCCCATTCCTCGGTCTCGAAGACGACAACCTTCATCGTACAGCCTCCCCCGCGCGGGGTGCCATCGCCGCGCCGAGCCGCTCCTCCTCTTCTGCCACGCGGCGCACGGTGGCGACGAAGCTGTCGGGATTAAGCGAGATTGAATCGATCCCCTCCTCGACCAGGAAGGCGGCGAAGTCGGGATAGTTGCTCGGCGCCTGGCCGCAGATGCCGATCTTGATGCCGGCTGCGTGCGCCTTGGCGATCGCCTCCCGCACCGCGCGCTTGACCGCCTCGTTGCGCTCGTCGAACAGCGGCGCGAGCTCGCCCGAGTCACGGTCCACCCCGAGCACGAGCTGGGTCAGGTCGTTCGAGCCAATCGAGAAGCCGTCGAAGCGTTCCGCGAACTCCTCCGCCAGGAGCACGTTCGACGGAATCTCGCACATCATGTAGATTTCGAGGCCGTTCTCGCCGCGCGACAGCCCGTTCTCGGCCATGACTGCCAGCACGCGGTCCGCCTCCTCCGGCGTCCGGCAGAACGGCACCATGACGATGACATTGGTCAGCCCGATCGTCACGCGCACCTTCTTCAACGCCCGGCACTCAAGGGCGAAGCCGTCCCGGTAGCGCTCGTCGTAATAGCGCGAGGCGCCGCGCCAACCGAGCATCGGGTTCTCCTCCTCGGGTTCGAAGGCGGCACCGCCGAGGAGATGGGCATATTCATTGGTCTTGAAGTCGCTCAAGCGCACGATCACCGGGTGCGGATGATAGGGTGCGGCGAGCTTGGCGATGCCGAGCGCCAGCGTCTCGACGAAATAGTCTTTCGGGTCTTCCCAGCCGCGGGTTAGGTCGCGGATCTCGCGCCGCACCGCCGGGTCGGCCACCCGCTCCGGATGGACCAGCGCCATCGGATGGATCTTGATCAGGTTGTTGATGATGAACTCCATCCGCGCCAGCCCGACGCCCTTGGCCGGCAGCCGCCACCAGCGGAAGGCGGCGGCGGGGCTGGCAATGTTCACCATCATCGCCGTCTGGGTCTCTGGCAGGTCGGAGAGGTCCACCTCGGTCGCTTCGAACGGCAGGATGCCGTCATAGACCACGCCCCGGTCTCCCTCGGCGCAGGAGAGCGTGATTTCCTGGCCGTCGCGCAGCAGTTCGGTGCCGTGGCCGGTGCCGACGATGGCGGGGACGCCGAGTTCGCGGCTGACGATGGCGGCATGGCTGGTCGTGCCGCCATGGTCGGTGATGATCCCGGCCGCCTTCTTCATGATCGGCACCCAGTCCGGGTCGGTCATCCCGGTGACCAGGATCGCGCCATCGCGGAAGCGGTCGATATCGGCGGCGCTGCGGATGGGGCAGACCGGG
>CATMOC010000297.1 GCA_950071955.1 uncultured Mesorhizobium sp.
GCCCATCCCCTTGAACGCGTTGGACAGCGTCTCGAAGGCCCAGCGCTGCTCATCGAGCGTGGCACGGCGGTCCCGCATCATGCCCGACAGAGCCTGCATGCTGAGCCTCACAGCATCCTCGTTGCGCCCCCGGAGCTGGGCGAGGATGCCGAGATTGGTGTAGCCGATCGCGGTGAAGCGGTGGAGCGGCCCAAGAATGCGTTCGATGATGGCCGTCGACTGCTGGAACTCCCGCTCCGATCGTTCCAGGTCGCCGGTGAAGCGGCGTGCCCAGGCAGCGTTGTTGAGGGCCGAGGCGAAGTCTATCGTGTTCTCGCCGACGCTGGCTCGAACGCGCGACAATGCCTCGTCATAGGCCGCCAGCGAGCGTTCGTACTGTTTGGCGCCCTCGTAGACCTGGCCTTCCATGTTCCAGGTCTCGCCGACGCCCGCGCTCATGTCGCCTTCCAGCCGTATCCGCATGGCGCGCGCCTCGCGAATCGGGGCCAGCGCCGCCTCGTATCGGGAGAGCCTGATGCGGGCCTCCGCCAGCCGCAGGAGGCTGGAGGCGAGGAAGGCCGAATCGGGCTGCGATTCGCGCAACAGCGACACCTGCCGGCTGGCGATCCGCTCCGCCTGCGCGAAGCGTCCGAGCGACTGGGCGAGATTGGCGAAGTTGTCGAGCGCGACCGCGAGGTTCTGCGGGTCCGACTGCTCGGTGGTTTCCAGCCAGGAGAGGCTTTCTTCGAAGGCGGCGATCGCCTCGTCGTAGCGGCCGAGCGCGTTGAGCGAAATGCCGCGGCGGATCACGCTGGCTATGGCGCTCTGCCGGGTTTCCGGGTCGTGACGCACACCGAGGTCGATGGCCTCGTCGAGGAGCTTCAGGCTCACCTCATGCTCGCCGAGTGCCTGCAGGTTGAAGACCAGATTGTCGAGCGCGATCGCAAGCGCGAGCGAATCTGGCTGGTGGTTGCGCCGGATGGCAACCTCCTCGCGGCGCAGCGCGGCCCCGTCGTCGAAGCGCTGCTCGTTCGCGGCGATGAAGGCCAGTTGATCGAGCGTATCGGCCAATTTGACGGTGCCCGGCTCGGCGGCGCGGAGGTTGTCGATCTGCCTGGTGAGTGCGGCCTTTTCCGCGTCGGTGTCACCGTCTTCCCGGGCAATGCCCGCGATGTTGCCGTAGAGGGCGGCGATGTCGAGGCGATTTGGCTCCCTTGCCCGTTCGAGGCCGGAGACAGCGGTACGGTAGGCGGCGACCGCTTCCTTCTTCCGGAGGAGATAGTAGAGCGCAATGCCGCGCTCCCAGTGCAGCGAGGTCATCTGGGCATCGCCCGATCCCGACTTTCGGCGCAGTTCGATCGCCTCGTCCAGTGATCTCAGCTGATCCCCGTATTCGCCCGTGTCGCGTTGGCGCGACGCGAGATCGGCGAGCGCATCGGCGAGCCGCTCCGTGTCGGGTGCAAGGGTGCGCAAAAGCGTGACGCGTTCCCCGCTCCACGCAACGGCTTCGGAGGCCAGCTCCAGTCGGGACGCCAGGCCGATCATGTTGGAGAGCGTCGTGACGCGATTTTCCGCCGCCCCCCGCCGAACGTCCGCGTCATGGGACGAATCCAGTTCCCGGTACTTCGCCAGCGCCGCGCGGTACGCGGCCATGCCTTCCTCTGGCCTATCGAGCCGCACCAGCGCGGCGCCTTCGTCCAGATGGCTGCCCGCCATGCGCAGAAGAACGAATCCGGTCTGATCCGGCAGACTTGCGTAGACCGCGCGCGAACGCCTCGTGGCGAAGAGCATGGCTTCGGAATTTCCCGCTCCCGATTCCAGCCAGCTGAGGCGGGTCAGCGCATCGGCCAGGGCGAGACTGGACGGCTCATCCCGTTCCAGCGCCTGGATCTGCTCCTGGCGCGCCGACCGCGCTTCGTCGGTGCGTCCCAGAAGTTCGGCCGTGAAGGCGACTTCGCTCCAGTAGTAGCCGAGCAAAGGCCCGTCCGTTCCCGCTTCCTCGACGTAGCGGTCGACGGCGCGGCGGAAGACGCGCAGAGACTCCTCCGAACGCTCCTGGCTGCCTTCCTCGCGCAAGACCCTCGCGCGCAGAAACAGGGCGAAGGCATCCTCGGTTGCCGGACGGGTCGCGGTCTGGTTCGGCTGATCCTTTGCCGGCGAAGACTGCGGCATGCCTGCGAGGAACGCCGATAATGCCAGCGCGACGAAGTTCCGCTTCACGGTGCTCCCCCTTTCACCCATGCCAAACCAGTGCCAACCCATGCTGGACCGGCGCGTCACCGTCAACAGGCTAGACCAATTCGGCAAAACTTGGGAGCCGCTTGCTTTCGAGCACCGGCTGTTCGAAGTTTCGCGCGGGAGGACCGACCGTGGCCGACATACAGTTCTTTCGCGTCGACCTCGACGAGATCAGCCTGCATTGCGCTGCGCTGGGGCCTGAGGACGCCCCGCTGGTCATCTGCCTGCACGGGTTTCCCGAGTACTGGGCGGCCTGGCGCGAGGTGGCCGAACGGCTCGCGGGAGACTTCCGCGTCGTCCTGCCGGATCAGCGAGGCTTCAACCTGTCGACCAAACCGCTCGGCGTCGAAGCCTATCGGGCCAGGAACATGGTGCGGGATCTGCATGGGCTGGCCGAGCATTTTTCGCCCGGTCGGCCCTTCATACTTGCCGGACACGACTGGGGCGCCTCGATCGCTTATGCCTTCGCCTTCGCCCATCCCGACAGGCTCACGCACCTGATCATCGCGAACGGCGCACATCCCGTCTGTTTCCAGTGCGCCATCCTCGAGGACGAAGCGCAGCGCCGCGCGAGCCAGTATTTCCATGTCCTGCGCGCGCCGGATGCCGCCGGGCATATGGCGAAGGACGGCTTTGCCCGGACGATGAAGATGATCGCCGGATTCTCCAGGACGGACTGGCTCACGCCCAAGGCCGCCGCGGAGTACCGGGACGCCTGGGCGCAGCCCGGCGCCATGGAGGCCATGCTCCACTGGTACAATTCCTCACCGATCGTAGTGCCGAAGCCGGGAGAAGAAGCGGGCCCGGCGCCGCTGCTTTCGGTCGATCCGGACAAGGTCACCGTGCGAATGCCGCATCTGGTCGTCTGGGGCGACGCGGACGAGGCGCTGACCACCGCCTGCCTCGACGGGCTGGACGTCTTCGCGCCCGCATTGACGATCCGGCACATCCTGGACGCGGGACACTGGATTCTGCACGAGAAGCCGGAAGAGGTCGCCGCAGCGATCAGGACTTTCGTCGCGCGGAGCTAGGCGCTCTTCGCCTTCGCAGCCTTCTTCTTCGCCTTGGGTGCCGGTTTCACCTTCGGAGGGAGCGGACCGACATAGGCCGTCGCCATCGCGATCCAGCGGCGCAGCACCTCGTCGTCCTGCAGGGCGTCCGCCGAAACCACGATGAATCCCGGCATTCCGCGCCCGGTGAAGTCCATCCGCGCCGCGCCGTCCATCGCAAGCGCGTCGGGTTCCCGTTCCACGCCGACCCGTGCCAGGAGGTCCCCGGACTTCATCCTGCCCACCAGCATGTTTCCGTTGAGGGTAAAGCAGAGCCCGCCGAACATGCGGATTTCGCCGACATTGGGATCAGCGGCCAGCACCGAGCGGATGCGCTGCGAAAGTTCGTCCGCCATTTTCTGAAACCCGCTGAAGCTTCAATTTCGCCGCAGAGTATGGCAGTGACGCGGAATTGCCGCAAACGGCACCCCTGCTTGTCAGCGAATGCACATGAACGAATTGTCAAGCGGCAAGCCGCACCACCTCCAGGGTCCTGTCATCATCCTCGTGGAACCGCAGCTTGGGGAGAACATCGGCATGGTGGCGCGCGCCATGGCGAATTTCGGCCTTGCCGAGCTTCGGCTGGTCAGTCCGCGCGACGGCTGGCCGAACGAGAAGGCAAGGGCCGCCGCCAGCCGCGCCGACCACGTCATCGACGCCGTCGCGGTTTTCGAGACGGTGGAACACGCCGTCGCCGACCTTAATTTCGTCTTCGCCACCACCGCCCGCCCGCGCGACAATTTCAAGCCGGTGAAGGGGCCGGTCGAGGCGGGCAGGGTGCTGCGGCACCGCGTCGAGGCGGGGCAGAGGACGGGCATCCTGTTCGGACGCGAGAAGTTCGGCCTGTCGAACGAGGAGGGGTCGCTTGCCGACGAGATCGTCACCTTCCCGGTCAATCCCGCCTTTTCCTCGCTCAACATCGCCTCGGTGCGGATTTTCGAGGCGCGGTAGGGCAGCTTGGGGTCGAAGGGCGCGTCTTCGTCTATCGGCTCGCCGGGCGTCGTGGGCGCATGCGCCAGCATGGTGGAAGTGAAAATGAACTGCTCTAACTCAAAATCTTGCAGCCCTTTCAGCAGCCGCTTACTTCCCTCCACCGTCACCGCGTCATAGGCCGGATCGTCCTCCCCGCTCAGATCAAAGAACGCCGCAAGATGGATGCAGGCAGCGATGCGGTCGCCGTAGGCCAAGCGCAGCCGGGCCAAGGCTTTGTCGACGCTGTCTTGGTCCGTGATGTCGAAACAGATGCATTCAGCCTGATGCGGCGGATGCGGGGGCGAGTTACGGTCGAGCCCGACAACGCGGTATTTCTCGTGCAACCGCTTGACGACCGCCGCGCCGAGATAGCCGCTTGACCCCGTTACGAGGACGACTGGCTTGTCAGACGTCTCCATGTCCCACCTCCCGTCTTACTTGCGCAGATATTTGACCAATGCCGCGATCGCCAGAACCAAAAGCACGATCACCAGAAGCCAGCCGACCCCCATGCCAAACATCATGCCGCCGCCCATCATATCACCGTCCATCATCGCTTTTCTCCTTGCGGTCCCACTTCGGAAATGAGGCTATAAAGGATTAACCACCCTCCTTCGCTGGAAGGTTCCAACATAGTTTACCCGATTGTCCCCAGAACCGGAAAAGCTTCCAATAGCCACCAAGAGAAGGCACTGAGCTGGCCCGTCATCATCGCGATCCCCATGAGGACCATGACCGCGCCCGCAACCTGATGGAGACGCCGCCCGACCGCACCAATCGTCCGCAAGCGGGCTGAACGTTATTACAACGTGGTCCACTACAACGACTTTGCGGAAGGTGGCCACTTCGCCGTGCACGAACGAGCCGAAGAAATGGCAGCAGATCTGCGCGGGTTCTTTCGACCACTCAGACGCAATGACAATGACTAGAGCAGTTTACCTTTTGTTGTGTACGGTTCGGGCTCGTGGGAGCAATCTTTCTTCAATCAAAACACGTTCGCCGCGGCCACAAGTCAGCGAAATTCGCTGTAAGGAAGGAAAACAATCGTGACCCACACCAGCGTCATTCGACAGGGCTACACATCGAAATTCGTCCTGCTGCTCGCATTGCTATCGGCGGTGACTGGAGTTGATGCGGTACACAGTGATGAACCGCGCTT
>CATMOC010000298.1 GCA_950071955.1 uncultured Mesorhizobium sp.
CGCAGGCCGTCATCCGAGGCAAGAAGCCCGGCGAGCACGGAGGCTACGATCGTCTCGGCCGCCCGCGTCGCGCCGTCGTCGCACTTCACCGCGATGCCCAGCCCTTGTTCGGGGAGCGCCGCGCAGTAGACCGCTTCCGCCCCGGTCTTGGCGAAGATGCGCCCCTGCCCCGCTTGCATCAAGAGCATGTCCATCCGCCCGGTGCCGGACACGTAGAACGGCTCGGCCATGCAGGCGGCGAAGATGCGCTTCGCCGCCTTGATCCGCTCCAACCCCATGCCGACGCCGGTGGCCATGCGGGCGAAGCCGAGCGCCAGCGAGCGAAGCGGCACGGCGTATGTGGGGATCGAGCAGCCGTCTGTCGCGACGTTGGCCTCGCCGTGGATGGCGCCGGTGACCTCTTCCATCGTAGCGCGCAGCATCGCCTGCATGCGGTGGCCATAGTCGACATAACCGCGATGATCGATGCCGGCGTGCCGGCAGGTGCACAGGAAGCCGGAATGCTTGCCGGAACAGTTGTTGTGGAGCTGCAAGGGCTCGGCGCCGCTGCGGGCGAGGTCGATCGTGGCTGCCTCGCCGAGCGGCCAGTGCGTGCCGCATTCGAGCGCATCGCGGTCGAGCCCGGCCCGATCTAGCATTCCGGCGGCAAGTTTCGCATGTTCGGGTTCACCCGAATGAGAGGCGCAGGCAAGCGCGATCTCGCGGTCGCCGAAGCCATAGGCGTCGGCCGCGCCGCTCTCGAGGAGCGGCAGCGCCTGGATCGCCTTCACCGCCGAGCGCGGGAAGACCGGCCGTTCGATGTCGCCGAGCGAGATGACCGTCGCGCCGTCGGCGTCGACCACGGCGACCGATCCGCGATGGAAACTTTCGACGGCCGCGCCGCGCAGGACTTCGACCAGGACGGGATTGGCCATAGCATCACCAAGATGTCAGTGTTCCACGAGGAGAACCGCACCTATTCCTTTCGGGATCGAGACGCAAAGGCTTTCCGGATGCGCCGGATCAGACTGATGATCGTGTTCGTGCTCGCCGTGTTCGTCGCGCCGACCTTCGCCACGGCCGGATGGTGGTCGATGCTCGACCGCCCCGGATCGTGGCGATCGGCCGACTGGTCGTCCAGCGGGGTTCTGCCGCCGCCCGCCCGTGACGGGGCCGCAATCTACGTGATGGCGGCGCGTACCGGGGGCCTCAAGGGAGCGCTAGCCGTGCACAGCTGGCTGGTCGTCAAGCGGCCGGGCACGGCCGTCTACGAGCGTTACGACAAGGTGGGCTGGGGCTCGCCGATCCGCCGCAACGCCTATGCGGCCGACGCGCGGTGGTATTCCAACGTTCCGTGGGTCGTCCGCTCGGTCAGCGGCGAGGAGGCCGAAAGGCTGATCCCGAAGGTTGAGCGGGCGATCGCCGGCTATCCCTACTCGCAGCACGGCGACTACCGACTCTGGCCGGGACCGAACTCGAACAGCTTCGTCGCCCACGTGCTGCGCGAGACACCGGAACTCGGCGCGGTCCTGCCACCCAACGCGACGGGGCGCGACTTCGCCCCCGGCTTCGCCTCGTTCGACATCGCGCCGGACGGGCGCGACGTGCACGCGACCCTCGGCGGCCTTGTCGGCTTCGCCGCGGGCGTCCGCAGCGGGTTGGAGATCCATTTCCTCGGCCTGGTCGCGGGTCTGGACCTTTCGCGGCCGGCGCTGAAGATACCGGCCTACGGGCGGGTGGAGCTCCTGCCGGACAACTGATCCGCCCTACTGCGAGAACGCTTCCGCGAGGGTCTTGCGCAGCGTCTGGTCCTCGCCGGTATCGCCGTAAAGGACATCGTCGACATAAAGCACGCCGTCGGGCGCCTTCACAAACACGAGCCGGTCGACCCAGCCGGAGCCGGGGGAGTCGGGGAAGCTGTACTTCACTTCCGCGACGAGCCTTTCGCCTTGGGTCGAGACGGCGCCGGGTTCGCAGGCGGGCGCCACGTCCTGGAAGCTCTGCCAGGGAACCCCGTCGCCGAGCGGCGGCTTCTCTTGCGGGTCGGCCTCCTGAAGCCTTGCGTTCTCGGCCATCGCCGTCCTGATGGCCTCGCCCAGTTCCGGCGTCGCCAGATAGGCCCTGCCGGATCCGCCATCGACGGTGCCGAGGCTGCAAAACGCCTGCACGTAGGGCACGGTGACGTCGTCCTGGGCGAGTGCGGTCCCCTGCGTCAGCAGGGCAATCCCGAAGGTGGCGGCGATCAAGCGCATGAAAAGTCTCTCCGATTGGTGTTCAGCGGTCGCGGCGGATGATGCCGGCGGCCAGGAAGCCGCCATCGACGGCCAGCGTCTGGCCGTTGACGTAGCTCGCCTCCGCCGACAGCAGGAAGGCGATGGCGGCGGCGACTTCCTCCGGCTCGCCGTAACGCGCCTGCGGGACGCGGGCAAGCCAGTCGGCCCGGTCCTCGGCGCGATGCAGTTGCGCCACCATGGGCGTGTCGATCGGGCCAGGGGCGACGCAGTTGACGCGGACGCCCTCGCCGCCGAGTTCGACCGCCATGACTTCGCTCATCAGCTTCACGCCCGCCTTCGAGGCGCCGTAGGCGACGCGGCCGGCATTTGCCCGCAGGCCCGACACAGACGCGATGTTGACGATCGAGAGCGTGTCGGCCCGCCGCTCCAAGGCCGCCCTGGCGCAGATGAAGGAGCCGACGAGGTTGACGTCGAGGATGCGGCGGAAGAGTTCGGCGCTGGTGTCGCGCAGCGGCAGGTCGCGCGCGATGCCGGCCGAGTTAACCAGCCCGCCGACCGGCCCGATCCGGTCGACGACGGCGTCGAAGGCATCGGCGACATCCTCCTCGTCGGTGATGTCGGCCTCGAGGAAGACGGCCTCCTCGCCGTCGAGTTCGCCCTCGGCGTTTGCAAGGGCGGCGCGGTCGGAATCAAGTACCGCTACCGGCCAGCCGTCTTCGAGCAGGCGCTCGACGACGGCGCGGCCGATACCGGAGGCGCCGCCGGTGACGACGGCGGCCGGCCTCATTTGATGCGTTCGAGGATCGACACGTAATTCGCCACGGCGGCCCCGCCCATGTTGAAGATGCCGCCGAGCTTGGCGTCCTTCACCTGGATGCCGCCCGCCTCGCCGGTCAACTGGGCCGCCGTCAGCGCGTGCATGGAGACGCCGGTGGCGCCGATGGGATGGCCCTTGGCCTTGAGGCCGCCGGACGGGTTGACCGGCAGCTTGCCGTTCTTCTCCGTGAGACCTTCTTCCACCACGCGGGCACCCTGCCCCGGCTTCGCCAGCCCCATCGCTTCGTATTCGATCAACTCGGCGATGGTGAAGCAGTCGTGCGTCTCGACGAAGGAGAGGTCGTCGAGCGTCAGCCGGGCCTTGTCGAGCGCCCGCTTCCAGGCCTCCGCCCCGCCTTCGAACAGGAGGATGTCGCGCTTGGACATCGGCAGGAAATCCTGGACGTGCTCGTTGGCGCGGAAGGCGACGGCGCGGCGCATGGAGAGCGCGGTGGGGATGTCGGCGAGCACGATCGCCGCCGCGCCGTCGGAGACGAGCGAGCAGTCGGTGCGCTTCAGGGGGCCGGCGACGTAGGGGTTCTTCTCGCTCTCGGCGCGGCAGAAATCGTAGCCGAAATCCTTGCGCATCTGGGCGTAAGGATTGTCGACGCCGTTCTTGTGGTTCTTGGCGGCGATCTTCGCCAGCGCGTCCGACTGGTCGCCGTGGCGCTGGAAATAGGCCGCCGCGATCTTGCCGAAGACGCCAGCAAAGCCGGCCGGCGTGTCGCGGTCCTCCGGCAGGTAGGAGGCCTTGAGCAGGTTCTTGCCAATCTCCGGGCCGGGGGTCTTCGTCATCTGTTCGGCGCCGACGACCAGCACGATGCGGGCGGCGTCGGCCTCGATGGCGCGGATGCCCTGGCGGACGGCGGCCGACCCCGTGGCGCAGGCGTTTTCCACGCGCGTCGCCGGCTTGAAGCGGAAACGGTCGTCGGCCTGGAGCACGAGGCTCGCGGTAAAGTCCTGGGGAGAGAAGCCGGCGTTGAAATGGCCGAGCACGATCTCGTCGACGTCGTCGGGACCAATGCCGGCATGGTCGAGCGCGTCGGTCGCGACCTTGACGATCATGCTCTCGAGCGTCTCGTCCTCGAGCTTGCCGAAGCGCGAATGCGCCCAGCCGACGATGGCAGCAGTCATGGACTTCTCTCCCTGGAAAGGTTCGGGCCTAGTCTACCCGAAATGTGGCACCGGACAAGGAACAGTTCAAGATTGAACTGTTTGAACGGTGCCGTTCCCGACGCGCGCGCGGCAGGCGGGCGCCTGGCACGCCGCCTCGCGATCACGGGTTCGAGGAAGGGCATCGGTCAAATCGTTCCCAGCTTTCAGGAGGAGAAAGCATGTGCGGGACGATCCGGCATCACCCTTGGAGGTGACATGCGCCGCGGCCTCGATCCCCGCCGTCCGCTCCGGGCCCGCGCCGGCAATCGCGATGGCGAACGACGCAACGCCCGGCGCGCCGCGCGGTGATTTTTCCGCGCGGCCAACCAGGCCGACCATTCAAATTCTTTCAGAGAGCGCCTCGCCTCAGGAAGTGTCCGGCGCCAGCCTCCGCCCGGCGTTCGTCACGAGAACCAGATACGCGCGCGGCGCGGGATCGCGCGACTCGCGGACGGTGCGGGAAATCCATCCGTCGACCCCGTACGGCAGGCCCGCAAGGGCCTCGATCACCCCCGCGAGCGCGCGCAAGCGCAGGGCGAGCCACGCGGCATCGAGCGCGTCGCCGCGGAAATCCCATGCGCCGTCGGGGCAAGGCCAATCCAGCTGCGTCACCTCGACGACGAACGTCTCCGCCACGGACGCCGCGAGCCGCAGGAGGGACAGAACCACCCAGCGGACGGGAAAGGACCGCCCCGCGGCGCGCTCGGCGAGCACGGCCATCGCGACGAGCAGCGCCGCAATGCGCCTCAGCGTCCGATCGTCCTGCCGTGCAAATTCCATGTCCGGCCCTCTCCGTAACCTGCGGCCATTGTCGGCGAGCTTCCCGGGGCGGGGATGGATTGGGGTCGGAATTGTGGGAAGGGATTGATTTTGCTGGAGGTGGGACTGGAAGCCATGCACACTCTGCACACTCGCACAATCGCACAATCGTGAAGGTCTGAGCCACAACAAACCACGGTGGCAATGCGCCCTCAGGCCGGTCTTTCAGTGACCCGCGAGCGGACCCGGAAACCAGTCATTCCTTGGCCGGTCTGATCGCAGCACTGTCCAGCAGGCGTGGCCGTGATTCTCGCCGCAGTTTGTGCTTTCACGTTGGGCGCTTATGCGGTCGTGTCCGAGACAATTCGACCATCCTCGAGCACCAGGATACGATCCGCGCGTTCGAGTATCCGGTTGTCGTGGGTGACGAGCACGACGGTGGCGCCGGC
>CATMOC010000299.1 GCA_950071955.1 uncultured Mesorhizobium sp.
CCCGACAGCACGGCGCCGATCAGGAAGCCGATGGCCGCCAGCCCGCTGAGAAGCCACCAGGCGAGCAGCAGCACCACGATGCCGACCATGGCGATCGTGGTGTACTGGCGGGTGAGGTAGGCTTGCGCGCCTTCGCGGATCGCGCCGGCGATTTCCTGCATGCGCGCATTGCCCTGATCGGCCGCAAGGACCGATTGCGTCGCCCAGATGGCGTACACGATGGACAGCGCGCCGCAGAGAATGACGACATAGAGAATTGTCATTTGCGGAATTCCTCGATTGATGGCCCGAAAGAACCCCTCCCCGGACCGTTGATGGCGGGCCGGCCGCGCGACGCGGTTTCCGGCCAATCGTCGCGGTGTATGCGAAACGGCCAAGTCAACGTCAAGGATTTGTTGTCGTTTTGCCCCGCTTTCGCCACGAAGCCGGAGCGCGCCGCTCAGGCGCGGCTTTCGACCCTGCGGCCGGCGGCGAGCTTCAGCCAGCCGAGCGCGACCAGGCACAGGAAGGCGACCGGGAAGATGACCCAGTTCAGCATGTCCCATCCCCAGTGATTGTAGACCTGCCCCGACATCAGCGACCCGAACGCAACGGAGCCGAAGAGCAGGAAGTCGTGAATGCCCGAGATCTTGCCCTTCTCGGATTCGCGATAGCATTCCGAGACCATGGCCGTCGCGCCGATGAAGCCGAAGTTCCAGCCGATGCCGAGCAGGATCAGCGCCGTCCAGAATTGCCACAGCGCGATGCCCGAAAGCGCGACGAGGCCGCAGCCGATGAGAAGCAGCAGACCTGCCGCCACGACGGTCTCCTTGCCGAAGCGGGCGATCAGGCGCCCGGTGAAGAAGCTCGGCGCGAACATCGCCATGACGTGCCATGAGATGCCGAGTGCTGCCTCGTCCGGCGTGAAGCCGCAGCCCACCATGGCCAGCGGCGCGCCAGTCATGACGAAGCTCATCAGGGCATAGGAGCCGATGGCGCACAGGAGCGCCACGACGAAGCGGGGCTGGGAGAGGATTTCGCCGAGCGGCCGCGCCGGCTCCGCGCCGGCCAGCACGGGCCTGGGCTGCTTGTCGTGCAGGCGCAGAAAGGAAAGGATGACGGCACCGATCGCCGCCAGGCCGATGATCGCGGCGAACGAGCCCGCGAACATCACCGGGGCGAAGAGTTCACGCGAGAAGATCACCACCTGCGGCCCGACGATCGCCATGGCGACGCCGCCGGTGAGCACCGTCGATATCGCGCGGGCCTTGTAGATCGAAGGCGCATTGTCGGCCGCCGCGAACCGGTACTGCTGCACAGAGGCGCCGCCGAAACCGATGACCAGCAGCCCGGCGGCGAAGAGCCAGAACTCCCCGCGGAACAGGCCGAGCGTGGCGATCGCGCCGCCCATGGCGGTCGCGAGCGTGCCGGAGACGAAGGCGTTGCGCTGCCCCACGTTGCGGACCAATGCCGCGAGCGGCAGCGCGCCGAGCGCGACACCCATGTTGTAGGCCGTGATCGGAGCGGTGGCGAGCGACTTGTCGGCGTCAAGCAAGTAGTATCCGGCCAGTCCGCCGGTCGATATGGAGATCGGCGCCGCGGAACCCACGATGGCGCTGGCGCAGGCGAGGATGATCGCGGTGCGCCGCGCCTCCTTCTGTTGCGTCTCCAGTGGCGCCGTCACCGGGCGTCCTGGCCCCGGCCTTCGCCGCGGATGCGCCGTGCCACGCGGTCGAGCACGGCGTTGACCAGCCGCGGTTCCTCCTCCTCGTAGAAGGCCTTGGCGATATCCACATATTCGGACACGATCACCGCCACGGGCACGTCGCGTCGCTCCATAAGTTCGTAGACGCCGGCGCGCATGATTGCACGCAACGTCGAGTCCAGGCGCGACAGCGGCCAGTCCTCGGTGAGCGCATCGTGGATGACGGGATCGACCACCTTCTGGTTCTGCACCACGCCCGCGAGGATCGACCGGAACCACTGGGCGTCGGCCTCGCGATAGACCGCGCCGTCGATTTCCTTTCCGAGCCGGAAGGATTCGTACTCGGCGGTGATCTCGAGCAGCCCGCTGCCGGCCACGTCCATCTGGTAGAGCGCCTGCACTGCGGCCAGGCGCGCGGCCCCGCGCTTGTTGGCCTGCCGGGGCACTCGATCCTCGCCGGAGGTCGCCTGCTTCACCGGATCAGGCTCCGAGTTGCCCGCGAATGGCGATCATGGTCAGCGCGGCGCGTGCCGCGAAGCCACCCTTGTCGCCTTCGGTCTTGCGGGCGCGCGCCCAGGCCTGGGCCTCGTTCTCGACGGTGATGATGCCGTTGCCGATCGCCAGCGCCTCGTCGACCGCAAGGTTCATCAGCGCACGCGCCGATTCATTGGCGACGATATCGAAATGATGCGTCTCGCCGCGGATCACGCAGCCGAGCGCGACGAAGCCGTCATACTCGGTGCCGTCGTCCTCGGCGTCGAGCGCGAAGGCGATGACCGCCGGCACCTCGAGCGCGCCGGGCGCGGTGATGACGTCATAGGTCGCGCCCGCTTCGTCCAGCGCGGCCTTGGCGCCTTCCAGCAGGGCATCCGCCAGTCCGTCATAGTAACGGGCCTCCACGATGAGGAGGTGGGGTTTTGAGGACGAGGCCATGGGTATCTCCGAATGAGCCGGTCACTTAGGCCGATCGGCGCGGGACGGCAAGGCGCAGTTTGACGCGACGCGGGCTTTCTTGCCGGTCTTCTACAGTCCCTGTGTGGCGGCATCGGCCAGACGCGCCGCGTAGCGCGCCATGGTGTCGATCTCGAGATTTACCTCGTCACCCTCAGATCGCTCGCCCCAAGTGGTCACGGAAAGCGAGTGCTGGATCAGAAGCACGTCGAAACGGCGTCCCTCGACCTTGTTCACCGTCAGCGACGTACCGTCCAGCGCCACGGAGCCCTTCGGCGCGATGAATCTGGCGAGTTCCCTCGGCGCTTCGAGCGTGAAGCGCACCGCGTCGCCCTCTTCCTCGCGCGCGACGATCCTGGCGGTCCCGTCGGCGTGGCCGGACACGATGTGGCCGCCGAGCTCGTCGCCGACCTTGAGCGCCCGTTCCAGGTTGATGCGGGTTCCCTTGTCCCAGTTCCGCGCGGTGGTCAGGCGCAGCGCCTCCTCCCACGCCTCGACCTCGAACCAGCGGGCATTGGAGCCAGCCTCGGGCAGCGCGACTACGGTGAGGCAGACGCCCGCGCAGGCGATCGATGCGCCGATGTCGATGCCGGCGGGATCGTAGGACGTCTCGACGCGCAGCCGCACGCCCTCGTTGAGCGGCCGCACGTCGGCGACGGTCCCCACGTCGGAAATGATCCCGGTGAACATCAGGAACTCCTCTCGTATTCGACCAGCCGGTCCTCGCCGAAACGGCTTTCCGCCGATCTGCGGAATTCCGCGGGCACGGTCGCCTCGTCGACCGGTGAGGCTATCCCGCCCTCGCCCACCGTCGCGGCCCCCGCGAACAGCACGAGCCTGTCCACGAGACCGCCTTCAAGGAAGCGCCGGGCGGTCTCCGCGCCGCCTTCGAGGAAGACGCTCTTGATCCCGAGCACACCCAGCATGCGCAGGATCTCGCGCGGCTCCATGCGGCCGCGATAGTCGGATGCGACGACGTGAACGCCGGCGCCCTTGCGCCGCAAAAGGTCGAGCGACCGGCGCGGTGCCTTCTCCGTCGTCATCACGAGCGTGCTCTCCGGCCTGTCAGAAAACATCCGCGCCGAGGCCGGTAGGCGCGCCAGGGGATCGACGACGACGCGCCGCGGCGACCTGTGCTCCAGCCCCGGCAGCCGCACGGTGAGCAGGGGATCGTCTTCGATGGCGGTGCCGACGCCAACCATCACCGCCTCGTGCGCCAGCCGCATGGTCTGGACGGCGGTGCGGGCGAGCGGGCCGGTGATGGCGACCTGCCCCTTGCCCTTGCGGCCCAGCATGCCGTCGGCAGAAACCGCGAGCTTGAGCGTCAGGAACGGGCGTCCCCTGGCCTTCAGTGACAGGAACCCCGCCATCGCGCGGCGGGCCTCGGTCTCCATGCAGCCGGTGACGACCTCGATCCCGGCCTTGCGTAGGATCGCAACGCCGCGCCCGGTGACGCGGGGATCGGGGTCGAGGGTCGCGATGACGACGCGCGCCACGCCGGCCGACACGAGCGCGTCGGCGCAGGGCGGCGCTCGGCCGATGTGCGAGCAGGGTTCGAGCGTGGCATAGGCGGTGGCGCCGCGCGCCGCCTCGCCGGCCTCGGCCAGCGCCTGCAGCTCCGCATGTGGCCTGCCGCCGGGCGCGGTCACCCCTCGCCCCACGATCACCGGACCGCCCTCGCCGGTCCGTACCACGAGCGCTCCCACCGAGGGGTTCTCGGCCGTCAGGCCGAGATGGCGCCAAGAGAGCCGGATCGCCGCCGCCATGAAACGGCGGTCGGTTTCCTCCTGCGGCTGATCGACCGGAAAATGGGTTGTCATCGGCCTACTGCGCGTCGCCGTCGCGGCCCTCGCCGCCGAGCTCGCCCAGAAGTTCCTGGAAATCGCGGGCCTCGCGGAAATTACGGTAGACCGAGGCGAAGCGGACATAGGCGACGTCGTCGAGCGATTTCAGGGCTTCCATGACCAGGCGGCCGACCTCGCTGGAGGCGACCTCGGCCTCGCCCGAGCTTTCGAGCTGGCGCACGATGCCGGAGACCGCGCGGTCGATGCGGGCGGGCTCGACGTTGCGCTTGCGCAGCGCGATGTCGAAGGAGCGCTGCAGCTTGTCGCGGTCGAAGGGCGTCTTGCGGCCGGATTTCTTGGCGACAACGAGTTCGCGCAGTTGCACCCGCTCGAACGTGGTGAAGCGGCCGCCGCAATCGGGACACACGCGCCGGCGCCGGATCGCCGCGCCCTCCTCGGCGGGACGGGAATCCTTCACCTGCGTGTCTTCGGACTGACAGTAGGGGCAGCGCATTCACAAAACCTCGTGGACCGCGGGAGGCTTACGAGATTTTGTCGGGACAGGGAAGCGCGCGGGCGACGTCATGTCCCGCGCATACGGCATCAACCCCCGGCCGCGTCGCGATCGGGAGGAATTGGCGGATTTTTCGCGGCCGCGGCGCCGCTCAGGAGGTGTCGGGCAGCGCCTCGTGGGCGTCCGATGTCCAGTTCATCGTCTCCGATGCTGGCGGCACGGTGTACACCATCGGTGGCTTCACCAACGCCGGCGATCAGGACATTGACTGGGCCTTCGCCGGCTCCGGCTCCACCGACGACGGCTTCTACAGCGATAGCTTTGCGCTGGCTCTGCCGGCCGGCGACTACACGCTGACGGTGGTCAACGACTGGGATTCGGCCTCCGCGGCCACCATGTCGTTCCCGGCCGGTATGGACGTCGTGTTCACCAAGGTCC